>NZ_QTPU01000027.1:0-105012 GCF_003857805.1 Burkholderia sp. Bp9099 | reverse complement strand
GCACGGTCACGATGGAAGGCGACGCCAAGCAGATGCTCGACGATCCGAAGGTGCGGGCTGCGTATCTGGGTGAGTAAATGAGCGGGCCCGGCGCGGCGGCGGATGCCGGCGTGCCGCGCAAGGGCTTTCGAAAGGCTGTCACGGGATACCGTGACAGCCTTTTTTTCGTGCGGCGCGCCCGGCGGCGAACTGCGCACGCGGATGCGACTCCATGCATTCGACCGTGACGCCGACCATGCGGTGCGGGACACGGTAGCACGAACGCCGTCCGCTACCTGCCGTCCACCAACCGTCACGCAGGCTGCGTAGCATGGTCGGTTCATCGGGACACGGAGAGCACCCATGAGTCTGGATTACGGTTTCGTGAAGGCGAAGGTGACGTCGGTGGCGCAGCTGAAAGGCTCGCCACACGGCAGCGAGATCCAGTATCACATCCACCTGACGCTCGCATTGCCGTCCGGCGACTGGGACGTCGCGATCAACGTCGGCACCAACGACGCGGACGACCTGCTGAACTACAAGCTCGTCTACGATTTCCATCATCCGGTCACGGCGACGCTCGCGGCCGCGGCCGAAGGCTATACCGATCTCACCGGGCAAACCGCGCTGCCGGCGCTCGACTATCTGCGCAGCGACATCCTGAACGAGACGGGCGCATGGCGTGCCAGCGCGGTGATGGACGGCACCGAGAACGCGGAGCCGATCCCGTCGCTGCTGCGACTCGTCAATGCCGCGCAGTCGCAGGGGCTCGACGTCGTCGTGTTCGGCCGCACGTATAGGGAGGGCAACGGCATCCACGACACGCACATGAACCAGGGTTCGACAGGCGCGAACTACCTGCATCGCGCGGGCAACGACCACAACGATCACAACGACGTTTGGCAGGACGGCGCGTTGATCGTGCGCGTGAGCGAGTCGCAGTGGGCCGCGTATTTCGCGGCGTTCGAGCAGCAGGCCGTGCCGACCGACGCGCTCGGCAATCCGCTGCCGGACGCGGGGCCGATCACGCGCTGAACGCGGCGGCTGCCGGCGGCGTCACGCGGCCGGCAGCGTCTTGCCGAACGAGATGCGTTCCTCGACGCGATAGCCGAGCGCCGCATAGAAGCGGCATGCATCGTCGTTGCCGGGCAGCACCTGCAGGTTGATCTTCAGGCAGCCGCGCGCGGCGAGCGCGCGTTCCGCATGCGCGATCAGCGCGCGGCCGATGCCGAGCCGCCGCGCGTCGTTCGACACGCCGAACGAGTAGAGCCAGCCGCGATGTCCGTCGAAACCCGCCATCAGCGTGCCGACGACCCGCGCGCCGCACGTCGCGACGAAGAACAGCTCCGGCTGCGTCGCGAGCTTCAGCTCGATCGAGCGCAGCGGATCGCGGTGCGGCGGCGCGCCGGCTTCGTCGTACTGCGGGAACGCATCGCGCCACACGGCCAGCACGGCATCGGTGTCGGTGCGTTCGAACGGGCGGATCGCGACAGCATCGGCGGCGGCATCCATCGCGGTGGTTTCCTTAGAGCGTGTCGAGGATCGACCGCAGCATCGCCATCATCTGGTCGATTTCCTCGGTCGTGACGTTCAGCGCGGGCATGAAGCGCAGCAGGTTCGGGCGCGCAGCGTTCAGCAGCAGGCCGTCGGGCTGCATGTCGCGGGCCTTCTCGACGATCTGCGGGCCGATGTCCTTGCCGAGCAGCAGCGCGCGCAGCAGGCCTTCGCCGCGTTCGCCCTCGAAGCCGCGTTCCTCCGACAGTTCGAGCAGCCTGCGCTTCAGGTATTCGGCGCGCTCGCGCACGCCTTCGAGGAAGCCGGGCGCGACGAGCTGCGAGATCACCGAATAGCCGACGGCCGTCATCAGCGGGTTGCCGTTGTACGTGCCGCCCTGGTCGCCGGCCTCGAACACCGCGACGTCGGCCTTCGACAGCAGCGCGCCGAGCGGTGCACCGCCGCCGATGCCCTTCGCGAGCGTCATGATGTCCGGCTCGATACCGGACAGCTCGTACGCGAACAGCGTGCCCGCGCGGCCGCACCCGCTTTGCACTTCGTCGACGATCAGCAGCAGGTCGTGCTGCTTCGTCAGCGCGCGCAGCGCCTGCATGAATTCGCGCGTCGCCGGGATCACGCCGCCTTCGCCCTGGATCGGCTCGAGCATCACCGCGACGGTCTTGTCGGTGATCAGCTTCTCGACGGAGTTGATGTCGTTCAGCTCGGCCTTCGGGAAGCCCGGCACCTGCGGTGCGTAGATCGTGTCCCAGCCCGGCTTGCCGCTGGCCGACATCGTCGCGAGCGTGCGGCCGTGGAAGCTGTGGTCGAACGTGATGATCTCGTACGCGCCGTTCTTGAACTTGCGGCCCCACTTGCGCGCGAGCTTGATCGCGCCTTCGTTCGCTTCCGCGCCGCTGTTCGTGAAGAACACCTTGTCGAATACGCTGTGCTGCGTGAGCAGGCCGGCGAGCTTCGCCATCGGTTCGTTGTAGAACGCGGGCGACGGGTTCAGCAGCTTCTCCGCCTGCGTCTTCAGCGCTTCGACGATGCCGTCGTTGCAGTGGCCGAGGCTGTTGACGGCCCAGCCCTGAATGAAGTCCAGATAGCGCTTGCCCGTGTGATCGTAGAGCCACGAACCCTTGCCGTGCGTAAACACGATGTCGGGGCGGTTCGTGATGTACATCAGCGAGTCGATCGGGTAATCGTTCAGGGGCATGGCAGCAGACTCCAGCGGACGTTGAAAGGTAAGCGGGCAATAAAAAAGCCACGGAAGGCCGTGGCTGGTGGGTCGAACAGCTTGTGCGTAACCGGTGAAGCGGAGGAGTAGGTTACGCGCGAGTCCGTGACGAGCCGGCGGCATCCGGGCGGAGCGGCGAGCGGCGACGTCGAAGTGCGGACAGGAAGCGGTTCATGTGCGCAAGCATAAGGCATCCCGCGCCCCACTGTAAACCGCCGCGATGCCACGGATGTGACACGGCGGCGCGCAGCGGGGCGCGCGGGCGCGCCCGGGGCTCAGACCGGATGCGCGAGATCGGCGGCGCTCGTGAACGAGTCCGCGTAGAACTCGTCGGCCGGCAGCGCGTGGTGCTGCGTGAAGTCGCGCTGTGCGGATTCGACCATCACCGGCGCGCCGCATGCGTACACCTGGTGGCCCGACAGATCGGGCAGGTCCTCGATCACCGCGCGATGGACGAAGCCGGTGCGGCCGGTCCACTGGTCGGCGTCGTCCGGCTCGGACAGCACCGGCACGTACTTGAAGTTCGGGATCTCGCGCGCCCATTGCTCGGCGAGCTCGCCGAGGTAGATGTCCTTCTTGCGGCGTGCGCCCCAGTAGAGCGTCATCGGACGCGTGATGCCCCGGTGCTTCACGTGCTCGACGATCGCCTTGATCGGCGCGAAGCCGGTGCCCGATGCGAGCAGCACGATCGGCTTGTCGGAGTCCTCGCGCAGGAAGAACGTGCCGAGCGGGCCTTCGAAGCGCAGGATGTCGCGTTCCTTCATCGCGCCGAACACGTGGTCGGTGAACTTGCCGCCCGGCATGTGGCGGATGTGCAGCTCGATCGGGCCTTCCTCGTGCGGCGCGTTCGCCATCGAGTAGCTGCGGCGCGAGCCGTCCTTCAGGATGAACTCGACGTACTGGCCCGCGAGGTATTGCAGGCGCTCGTTGGCCGGCAGCTGCAGCTTCACGACCATCACGTCGTCGGCGCGGCGCTCGAGCGCGGCGATCCGGCACGGCAGCTTCTTCACCTGCACGCCGTCGACACCGGCGATTTCACGCACGTCGATCTCGAGGTCGCATTGCGCCTTCGAGCAGCACAGCAGCGCGAGGCCGCGCGTGCGCTCGTCGTTGGACAGTGCCGACGCGGCGTGCGGGCCCTGTTCGATCTGGCCCGACACGATCTGGCCCTTGCAGGAGCCGCACGCGCCGTTCTTGCACCCGTACGGCAGATGGACGTTCTGGCGCAGCGCCGCCGCCAGCACGGTTTCGTCCGACTCGACCTGGAACTGCCGGCCGCTTTGCTTGAGAGTAACGTTGAATGCCATAGAACCAAATAGAACAAAATGTGGGGACCGTGCATATCGCGCACGGCAGCTACAATGCAAACCCGTTGCGCGCCGCGCAACGGTGGCTACTGATTTCGCAACCAACATGATCGCGACTCGAATCCTGCGCCGGCCGCGCGTCCTGATCGTCGGCTGCGGCGACGTCGGCCTGCGCTGCGTCGCGCAATGGCGCGATGCGCGCCGCAACCTGCGCATCGTCGCGCTGACGAGCCATCCGGGCCGCCGCGACGAACTGCGCGCGGCAGGCGCGACGCCGCTCGTCGGCGACCTCGATCGCCGGGCGACGCTCGGACGTATCGCGGGCCTCGCCCGCACGATCCTGCATCTCGCGCCGCCGCAATCCGACGGCCGCGACGATCGCCGCACCCGTGCGCTGATCGCCGCATTGTCCGTGCCTGCGCGGCGGCCGTCCGCACCGGCGGTGTCGTCGGTCGGCCGGCTCCGCACGCTGCGCGCCGCGACCCGACAGGCCGGCGTGCCGGTGCGGGAAGCGCGTATTGTACCCGACGCCCTTCGCGCGCCGACGCTCGTCTACGCCAGCACGACGGGCGTCTACGGCGACTGCGGCGGCGCGCGAATCGACGAAACGCAGCCGCTGCGCCCCGCGAATCCGCGCGCGTTCCGGCGCGTCTCGGCCGAGCGTCAGCTGCGGGCGGCGACGGTGCGCGGCGTGCTGTCCGCGCGCATCGTGCGCATTCCCGGCATCTACGCGGCGAACCGGCTGCCGCTCGCGCGGCTCGAGCGCGGCACGCCGGCACTCGACGCGGCCGACGACGTCTACACGAACCACATCCACGCCGACGATCTCGCGGCGATCCTGCGTCGTGCGGCCGTGCGGGGCAAGCCGGCGCGCGCCGTGCACGCGTCGGACGACAGCGAACTGCGGATGGGAGAGTATTTCGACCGGGTCGCGCAGGTGTTCGGCCTGCCGCCGCCGCCGCGGATCAGCCGCGCGGACGCCGAGCAGCAACTCGAGCCGGCGCTCCTGTCGTTCATGCGCGAGTCGCGGCGCCTGTCCAATGCGCGGCTCAAGGCCGAATTGTGCGTGACGTTGCGCTATCCGACCGTAGACGAATTCCTTCAAACGCTCGCGCCGCGCGGCGCGTCAGGTCAGCGCCGGTAACGCCTCGATCAGCAGGAAGCACAACAGCGCGCCGATCAGCGCGCCGATCAGGTTCGGATGGTATTTGTGCTTCATGTGCATCGCGGCCAGCAGCGCGCCGATCACGATGGCGCCCACGACCGCGAACGCGATCGTCACGTACGACAGTTCGAAAGAATGGTTGAAGTTCATGATGTCTCCCCTGCATTGCTGCTCGTACAGCTTGTGATTTCAGTATAGCGGGGGATCGGGCGGCCGCGACGCGGCCCGACATCGAACGATCGTGCGGATTTTCCCTTACAGGGTTTTGACGGGATTGCGCAGGGCTGAAAGGTCGTCTTCCCCGAGCCAGCGCCACGCGCCCGGCGCCAGGTCGTCCGGCAGCGTGAACCCGCCGATGCTTTCGCGGTGCAGCGCCTCGACGCGATTGCTCGCGGCCGCGACCATGCGTTTCACCTGATGATATTTGCCTTCGAGGACGGTCAGCGCGAGCGCGTGCGTGTCGCGCGCGTCGGCGGCGACCGCCGCGATCGGCTTCGGCTCGCCGTGGAGCTGCACGCCGGCGCGCAGCGCGTCCAGCTGCGTGTCGTCGAGCGGGTGGCGCACGGTGGCGACGTAGGTTTTCGGCACCTTGCGCTTCGGCGACGTGTACGCGTGCACGAACTGACCGTCGTCGGACAGCAGCAGCAGGCCCGTCGTGTCCTGGTCGAGGCGGCCGACGCATTGCACGCCGCGTGCGACGAGCGGCGCGGGCAGCAGGCTGAACACGCTCGCGTGGTGTTGCGGCTCGCGCGAACACTCGTAGCCGGCCGGCTTGTTGAGCGCGAGATACGCGCGGGCGTGGAACGGCCACGCGGTGTCGTCGACCGTGAACACGAGGCCGTCGGTGTCGAACGACGCGTCGGGGTCGGTCGCGCTCGCGCCCGCGACGGTGACGCGGCCCGTTTCGATCAGGCCGCGGCACTGGCGGCGCGAGCCGAAGCCCTGCGTGTAGAGAATGCTTTCGAGATCCATAGCGCGCGCATTCTATCAAGCCACGCGCCGGCACCGGCACGAACCCGCCCGCGCTGGTAAGCTGCCGGAGCGCCGCGCCGCACGTTTGTTCTTCACGGAAAGTGGACGTCGCATGCAAGGGGCGTACGGCTTCAGCGTGAAGTCGCGCCACGACGGCGGCACGCCCGTACCCGGGCTATCGCCGTCTCCATCCGACACGGAGTTCGCCGCATGAATCCGACGACGCTCGATGCACTCGCCGATTTCCCCCGTCAGCTCGAAGCCCATTTCGCCGCCGTGCCGGACGGCTACGCGCGCTGGACCCCCGACGACTGGAGCGGGATCCCGAGCGAGCATTTCTCGCCGCTCGGGCAGCTCTGCCACGTGCGCGACATCGAAATCGACGGCTACCACGTGCGGCTGCGGCGGATGCTCGACGAAGATCACCCGCTGCTCGTGTCGGTCGACGGCGATGCGCTCGCGCTCGAGCGCCGCTACGACGCCGCGTACGCGTCCGACGTGCTCGCGGCGATTCGCGACGCGCGGCGCGAGACGCTCGACCTCGTGTCGCGCCTCACGCCCGGGCAGTTTGCGCGCACCGGCGAGTTCGAAGGCTACGGCGCGCTGACCGTGCGCGGTCTCGTCCATTACCTGTGCAGCCACGACCAGCAGCATCTGGCCGGCATGCAGTGGCTGCTTGGCAAGATCGACGCGGCGCTGTACGCGCGCTGAACCGTACGGCCCGGCGGCCGTGCATCGTGTCGCGTCGAGCGGATTTCGTCGCGTTCGTCGGTGGGGCAGCCCACCGTTCCGGATGCCTGATTGGATCGTTTTTCTGGATAATTCATCCAGCCGTGCCCGGCTGACCGGCACGTCGCGCGTGCCTACACTCCTAGCTTCATTCAACGCAAACAGGAGTCAACCGTGGCTACTCATACGCTCGCAGACAAGGTCGTCCTGATCGCAGGCGGCGCCAAGAATCTCGGCGGGCTGATCGCCCGGGACCTGGCCGGCCACGGCGCGAAGGCGGTGGCGATTCACTACAACAGCGCGGCATCGCAGGCGCAGGCCGAAGAGACGGCCGCTGCCGTGCGCGCGGCCGGCGCGGAAGCCGCGACGTTCCAGGCCGACCTGACGACGGCCGCCGCGGTCGAGAAGCTGTTCGGCGATGCGAAGCAGCGCTTCGGCAAGATCGACATCGCGATCAATACCGTCGGCAAGGTGCTGAAGAAGCCGTTCACCGAAATCACCGAGGCCGAGTACGACGAGATGTTCGCGGTGAACAGCAAGTCGGCGTTCTTCTTCATCAAGGAAGCGGGGCGGCACCTCGAGGATCACGGCAAGCTCGTCACGCTCGTGACGTCGCTGCTCGGCGCGTTCACGCCGTTCTATGCAGCCTACGAAGGATCGAAGGCGCCGGTCGAGCACTTCACGCGCGCGGCGTCGAAGGAGTACGGCGCGCGCGGCATCTCGGTGACGGCGGTCGGGCCCGGCCCGATGGATACGCCGTTCTTCTACCCGGCCGAAGGTGCCGACGCGGTCGCGTATCACAAGACGGCCGCCGCGCTGTCGCCGTTCAGCAAGACGGGCCTCACCGACATCGAGGACGTCGTGCCGTTCATCCGTCATCTCGTGACCGACGGCTGGTGGATCACCGGGCAGACGATTCTGATCAACGGCGGCTATACGACCAAGTAACCGACGCGGTAACGGGCCGTGCCGGCGGTCGTCGTGTGCGCGGCGACCCGCAATGGACCGTTTGCATGGACAATGGACGGGCGCGCGGACACAACGCCGCGCGCCCGTTTCATCTGTGCCGCCGGAATCGGCCGCGACGCGCGGCGCCTGCCGGCCGCGGTCGTCCGAACCCACGTTCTCTGCCTGCCGATGGACAAGCTGGATCAGGTCAGAATCTTCCTTCAGGTTGCCGAGATGGGCAGCTTCATCAAGGCCGCCCACGCGCTCGACGTGCCGCGCGCGACCGTGTCGGCCGCCGTCCAGCAGCTCGAGACCGCGCTCGGCACGCGCCTGTTGCACCGTACGACGCGGCAGGTCCAGCTGACTGCCGACGGCGCGCTGCTGCTGGAGCGTGGCCGGCGCCTGCTCGCGGAAGCCGACGAGCTCGACCGGCTGTTCCGGCGTCGCGATCGCGACGTGATCGGGCGGCTGAACGTCGATGCGCCGAGCCGGATCGCGCGCCGCGTGATCGCCCCCGCGCTGCCGTCGCTGTTTCGCCGCTACCCGAAGCTGCAACTGTCGCTCGGCTCGACCGACCGCTCGATCGATCTCGTGCAGGAGGGTGTCGACTGCGCGATCCGGGTCGGGCGGCTCGCGGACAGCAGCCTCGTCGTGCGGCCGCTCGGGCAGTTCGCGCTGATCAACTGCGCGAGCCCCGACTACCTGCGCGAATGCGGCGTGCCCGAGCATCCCGATGCGCTTGCGCACGGGCACTGGGCGATCGGCTATGCGTCGCCGACGACCGGCCGCGAGCTCGGCTGGGAATACTGCGCGGACGGCGGGCGGCATACGCTGACGCTGCCGAGCCGCGTGATCGTCAACAACGCTGAAACCTATATCGCGAGCTGCATCGCAGGCATGGGGCTGATCCAGATTCCGCGCTTCGACGTCGTGCATCTGCTCGACAGCGGAGCGCTGGTCGAGGTGATGCCCGGCCATCGGGCCGCGCCGATGGACGTGTCGGCCGTATATCCGCATCGGCGGCACCGGTCGAGACGGCTCAACGCGTTCATCGAATGGTTCGGGGAGTTGATGGCGGATGCATTGAACGACACGGGCGCGGCCGGCAGCGGCGACTGAAAGCGGCGTCGTGGCCGCAACTGCGGGCCGCCCGCCATTCGCCGGCCGGTGACGCCGATCGATCGGCGTCGGTGCGACGCGGCATGCGCGGTACGTCCGGCACGTGCGGCCATCGCGTCGCGCACTCAGGCGGCGAACTGCCGCGTGCGCCCGGTCGCCCGCACCGCGTCGATCAGCGCGGCGCAGGCGCCGTCGGGCTTCGACGCGAACGCGTAAAAGCACGCGGCCGGCAACGCCGGCAGGCCGTCATTCGCCCCACATGCGCGCAGGCCGTCGCGCAGCTGGCTGCGCGCGAGCGCCGTGACCGCGAAGCCGGCCAGCGCGGCCGATATGCAGCCGGCCATGCTGGCGCTTTCGAACAGCACGCGAAACGGCCGCAGCGCGGCGGCGAGCGAGGACACCGCGGCTTCCCGGTACACGCACGGCTCCGGGAACAGCGCGAGCGGCACATCGCCTTCGGTGTCGATTGCCATATCCGACGCGAACGCCCATACCAGTGGTTCTTCCCACAGCAGTTCGCCCGGCGCGTCGACCTGCCTGCATTGCTTGCCGAACACGACGTCGAGCCGGCCCAGCGTCTGCTCGCGCAGCAGCGCCGCGGTGATCCCGACCTTCAGTTCGATCGATGTGCGCGGATGACTGTCGCGAAACGTGCGCAGCACCTGCGGCAACCATGCGCCCGCGAAATCCTCCGACGCGCCGACCCGCAGCCGGCCATGCGCCGGCGCGCCGCGCAGCCTCGCGCGCACTTCGCGCTCCATGTCGACGATGTTGCGCGCGTACGCGTACAGCGTGTCGCCGGCCGGCGTGAGCGCGATGCGGCGCGTCGTGCGCGCGAGCAGCACCGTGCCGGCCGCCTGCTCGAGCCGCTTGATGTGGCCGCTGACCGCGGACGGCGTCAGCGCGAGGCGCTCCGCGGCCGGCGCGAAGCCGCGGCTGTCGACGACTTCGAGGAAGGTACGCAACAGCGCGATGTCGAGCGCGGTCGACGCGGGATCGGTCAGCGGTTCCATCGGTTGATTCACCACGATACTTGAAGAATGAGTCATGATACGCCGCGAATCGTGATGAGAGACGGGCCTACCATCGGGCATTCAGGCTGACCAACCGGAGTGCACATGACCGCTTACCGCTATGCGACAACCGCGTCGCTCGAACTCGCCTATCTCGAATGGAACCCGCGCGGCGAACGCGTGGCCGTGCTGCTGCACGGCTGGCCGGACAGCCCGGTCGGCTGGGAGGCCGTGGCTCGAACGCTGGCCGCACGCGGCTACCGCGTGCTCGCGCCCGCGCTGCGCGGTTTCGCGCCGACCCGCTTTCGCGATCCCGCGACGCCGCGCAGCGGCCGGCTCGCAGCGCTTGGCCGCGACTTGCTCGAATTCATCGACGCGCTCGGCATCGAGCGGCCCGTGCTGGTCGGGCACGACTGGGGTGCGCGCGCGGTTGCGAACGCGTGCGGGTTGCGCGACGGCGCGGCCTCGCATCTGGTGATGCTGTCGGTGGGATACGGCACGAACGACCCGGCCCAGCCGTTGTCGCTGCCGCAGGCGCGCAACTACTGGTACCACTGGTTCCTGGCGACGCCGCGCGGCGAGCAGGCGCTGCGCGACGATCGCCGGGCGTTCGCGCGCCTGATGTGGGATACGTGGTCGCCGGCCGGTTGGTACGACGAACGCGACTTCGACGCGGCCGCGACTGCCTTCGACGGCCCGGACTGGATCGACGTGGTGCTGCACTCGTACCGTTATCGCTGGGGATTCGTCGACGGCGGGGCCGCATACGCGGAAGACGACGCGCAACTGATACCCGCACCGGTGCTGTCGGTGCCGACGCTCGTGCTGCACGGCGGCGCGGACGCCTGCACTGCACCGGAGACCTCTGCAGGGCGCGAGCGGTTCTTCACCGGCCGCTACGAGCGCGTCGTGCTGGACGGCGTCGGGCATTTTCCGCAGCGCGAGGCGCCGGCGGTCGTTGCCGACGCGATTCTGCGGTTCTGCGAGCGCGGTTGACGGGCCGGCCGGCGCGGCGCGCAAACGGCGCTCAACCGCCGACCCGGGGCGCGAGCAGATCGGCGAGCCCGATATTCCTGAACATTTCGCGGCGGATTCGATCGCCGATGCGGAACACTTCCTCCGCGCCGTCCTGCGACGGATCGACGAATACGCGGTAGGGGCGCTTGCCGGGCTGCGCCGCGACGAGCTCGACAATCGCCGTCGCGACGGCGCCGGCGTCGGCGTCCGCCGGTTCAAGCGCGGCGAGGCCGCTCAACGCCTGATCGGCGACGCCCGCGTACGGCCCGCTGTCGTAGGCAGCCTGCACGGCGGTATCGGCCGGCTTGCCCGCATGGAGGAAGTGATTCGTGCCGCGGGTGAACGCGCCCGGCACGACGATCGATGTTTCGATACCCCAGCGGGCGAGTTCGGCGGCGTAGGACACCGCGAGCGAGTCCATCGCGGCTTTCGCGGCGAAGTAAGGGGCAAGGAACGGCGGGGTGCCGCCGCGCGCCGACGACGACGAAACCCACACGAGCAGACCGCGGCCCTGACGGCGCAGGTGCGGCAGCGCCGCGCGGTTGACGCGCTGGGTCGACACGACGTTGACGTCGTAGAGCTGCGTGAGCTGCTCGGGCGTGAATGCTTCGGCCGGCCCGAACGCCATGTGGCCGGCGTTGTGAATGACGACGTCCAGACGATCGTTGTCGGCGATCACGCGGTCGATTGCTGCGCCGACCGATGCGTCGTCGCCGACGTCGAGTTCGAGGCTGCGCAGGTCGACGCCGTGTTCCTGCGCATAGGCAGCGATGGCGGCGACGCGCGGCGCATTGCGCCCGGCGCTCTCGCGCATCGATGCATAGACCGTGTGACCGGCGCGGGCGAGCGCCTGGGCCGTCAGCAAGCCGAAGCCGCTGGACGCGCCGGTGACGAGGACAACTTGCTTCATGAGCGATCTCCTGGAGGAAAGCGAGGCGGCTGCGAGCGGTCCGTCAGCACATCCCGCCGTTGGCGCGGAGGATCTGGCCGTTGATCCACGCGCCGTCCGGGCTGGCGAGGAAGGCGACGACGCGCGCGATGTCGTCGGGCTGGCCCAGCCGCTCGAGCGGGTTCAGCTTCGCGAGCCGATCGACCAGCTCGGGGCTCTTGCCCTGCAGGAACAGTTCGGTGGCGACCGGCCCCGGCGCGACGGCGTTCACGCGGACACCGCGCCCGCGCATTTCCTGCGCGAGTACCTGCGTGAGGCTTTCGACCGCCGCCTTGCTTGCCACGTACACGCCGTAAGTCGGCATGCGCATGCCGATCACGCTGGTCGACAGGTTGATGATGCGTCCGCCGTCGCGCACGCGCCTTGCCGCTTCGCGGCATACGTTGAACGCGCCTTTCACGTTGATGGCGATTGTTTCGTCGAAGAGCGCATCGTCGCAGTCGGCGATCGCCGCCAGCTTCATCACGCCCGCGGAATTGACCACCACATCCAGGCCGCCGAATGCCTCGTGGGCGGCGTCGAACAGCGCGGCCACGGCCGCCGGGTCGGCGACGTTCGCCTGCACGGCGACGGCATGGCCGCCGTCGGCGAGGATCGCATCGACGACTTCGCGGGCCGGCCCGGCGCCGCCGGCATAGTTGACGACGACCCGGAAGCCGTCCCGGGCGAGCTGGCGGGCGATTTCCGCACCGATGCCGCGCGACGAACCTGTGACGAGGGCGACCTGTTCCGATGTGCTCATTTCCTGCTCCTGATGAGGGTTGAATGCCGTTCCATCCGGCGACAGGACTAATGTAGGCTTCTTCGATCAATAAAAATAATGAATAATGGTCAGTCAATGAATGACTGGAAGTATGTCTTATGGGGTTCGACAGCAGGCTGCTCAGCGGTATCGGCGTGCTCTCCGCGGTGATCGAGGCCGGCACCTTCGCGCGGGCAGGCGAGGCGATGGGACTGACCCAACCGGCAGTGAGCCGCGCCGTCGCCCGACTGGAACAACGCGTCGGCATCCGCATCTTCAACCGGACGGCGCGTGCGATCACGTTGACCGACGAAGGGCGACGCTTTTACGAGGCGGTCGCGCCGCTGCTGGCCGGCATCGAGGAGGCGGCGCTCGACGCCGGCCAGTCGAAGGCGCGCGTGAGGGGGCGGCTGCGCGTGAACGTGGACGGCACGTTCGGCCACTACGTGCTCGCGCCGCGGATGGCGGAATTCCTCGACCGCTTTCCCGACCTGTCGGTCGAGATCAGCGCGCGGGATCGGATGGGCGACCTCGTCGCCGACGGATTCGATGTGGCAGTGCGCTTCGGCATCCCGGAGCCGTCGTCATATCGTGCGCGACTGCTGCTCGAGACGCGCGTGCTGACCTGCGCGTCGGCCGCGTACGTCGCGCGTCATGGCGAACCGCGACACCCGCGGGATCTCGCGGCCGGTCACCGGTGCGTGCTGATTCGCGATCCGGTGACGGGGCGACCGTACGAATGGGAATTTCATCGCGGCAAGGAAGTCGTGCCGGTCGACGTCGCCGGCAGACTGATGGTGAATGACACCGGCGGGTTGCTCGGCGCGTGCGTTGGCGGCGTCGGCATTGCGCAACTGCTGGAACTCTATGCCCGCGACGTCGTGGCCGAAGGGCGGTTGGTCCAGCTGCTGCCGGAATGGGCGGACGAGACGTTCCCGCTTTATGCGTATCACCATGCGTCGAACCTCGTTGCCGCGAAAGTGCGGGTGTTTCTGGAGTTCGTCCGCGAGTTGATGGCCTGAGTGCGTCGGGCGGCGGGGCGCCATCGGTTCACTCGGTGCGGTGCGGGATGCTGTCCGGGAACGGGTAGGGCGCGTGCGGCCCTGGCCAGTCGGGCACGGGCGGCTCGCGCAGCAGGTCGCATCCGCCCAGCATGATCGACAACAGCGCGGCAAGCACGCAGCGGCGGATCGGGCTCGAAAAGAAGACGCGCGTGGACATGAGCGGCCTCCGTGCTTGCGTGTCCTGATGCTTGGACCGCCGGGCAAGGGCGTGCGTTGCGGCGTGCGTGGCGCGCGCAACAAACAAAAAACCCGCGAAGCGGCGAGCTTGCGCGGGTTTCGACAGTGCAGCGCATTGACGCTGCGAAAGACTGGTGCCCAGGGCCGGAATCGAACCGGCACGCCTTGCGGCGGGGGATTTTGAGTCCCCTGCGTCTACCAATTTCACCACCTGGGCTTTGATCCTGGCCGCGCGTGCGATTCGTACGGATTGTGCGCGGCGAAACGCGAATTATGGCGGAAAACGGGGCACCGGGCAAGCTGTCCGGCGACCGCCCGTGCGTTACTGGCTCAGATAGACGAATCGGCCCTGCTTCACGATCCCCATCACGCTCGCGCGCTGATCGAGCCCCACGTGATCCTTGTCGCTGGTGTTGACGACGCCGTTCGGCACGACGAGTTCGTGCGCGCGTTCGAGTTCGCGCCGCAGCGCCGCGCGGAAGCCCGGCGTGCCGGGCTGCGCGGCCTTGAGCGCGCGGCCGACCGCGTCGGCGAGGCGCGGGTACACGCCCGCCGCGTCGCCCGCGAACTGGGTGACCGTGCCGGCGCCGTATTTCGCTTCATACGCATCGACGAACGCGAGCGCGGCCTTGCGTGCCGGATGGTCGGCAGGCAGCGTGCGCGCGACGACCACCGGCTGGGTCGGGAACAGCGTCCCGTCGACGTCCTTGCCGCCGAGCTTGATGAATTCCGGCGTGGCGATCCCGTGCGTCTGGTAGATCGCGCCCTTGTAGCCGCGCTCGATCAGCGTGCGTTGCGGCAGCACGGCCGGCGTGCCCGAGCCGGCGATCAGGATCGCGTCGGGCTTCGCGGCGATCAGCTTCAGTGCCTGGCCGGTGACGCTCGCGTCGGTGCGGTTGAAGCGTTCCGTCGCGATCACGCGGATCTTGCGGACTTCCGCGAAGCGCGTGAATTCGTTCAGCCAGCTGTCGCCATAGCTGTCCGCGAAGCCGATGAAGCCGACCGTCTTCACACCGTGGTTGGCCATGTAGCGCGTCATCACGTCGGCCATCGCGCTGTCGCTCTGCGCCATCTTGAATGCCCAGGTCCGCGCGCCTTCCTGCGGCTCGACGATCGCGCCGGAGCCGACCAGCGTGATCATCGGCGTCTGGGCGGCGGCTACCGCGTCGAGCGCCGCGAGCGCGGCCGGCGTGATGTTCGGCCCGACCACGACGTCGACGCGATCCTCGTCGACCAGCTTGCGGATGTTGCGCACGGCCGCGCCCGGGTCGGACGCGTCGTCGAGCACCGTCACCTGCACCGGCTGCCCGGCGATCGTCTTCGGCCACATCAGGATTGCGTTCTTGCTGGTGATGCCGATCGCGGCGGCCGGGCCGGTCGACGACAGGTCGACGCCGACCTTCAGGTCGGCATGCGCGGCCGCGCAGGCGAGCATGAGGGCGGCGCCGGCGGCGCGGCGCAACAGGGCGGGAAGCGTCATGCGGAAATCTCCGTCGGGCAATAAAAAGGGGCGCGATTTGCGCCCCTGTCGTTATACCTGTCTGTCAAAGCTCGTACGATTCGGATTCGCCCTTGAGCGCCTGCTCGATCAGCTTGCGGTTCAGCGTCGGCGACAGCAGCTCGACGAGCGTATACACATAGCTGCGCAAATAGGCGCCCTGCTTGAGCGCGACACGCGTCACGTTGCTGCCGAACAGGTGGCCGACCGGAATCAGCCGCAGGTTGCGGTCGCGCTCCGGGTTGAATGCGATGTCGGCCATGATCCCGACGCCCAGGCCGAGTTCGACGTAGGTCTTGATCACGTCGGCGTCGATCGCCTCCAGCACGATGTCCGGCGACAGCCCGCGCAGCGCGAACGCATGATTGATCTTCTTGCGGCCGGCGAACGCGTCGTCGTACGTGATCAGCGGGTACTGCGCGAGATCGTCCAGCGTGACCGGCTTGCGTTCGAGTAGCGGATGGTCGGCCGGCACCACGGCCGCGTGATGCCACTGGAAGCAGGGCAGCGACACGAGTTCCTTGTAGTCGGCGATCGCCTCGGTCGCGATCGCGAGATCGGCCTGGTCGTGGATCACCATCTCGGCGACCTGCGTCGGGCTGCCCTGCAGGATCGACAGGTGCACCTTCGGGAAGCGCTTCTTGAACTCGGCGATCGCGGCCGGCAGCGAGTAGCGGGCCTGCGTGTGGGTGGCGGCGATCGTCAGGTTGCCCTGATCCTGCGCCGCGTAATCTTTTCCGACCCTTTTAAGGCTTTCAACTTCCTGCAGGATCCGCTCGACCGATGCGAGGATGATCCTGCCCGGCTCGGTGAGCGAGCGCACGCGCTTGCCGTGCCGCGTGAAGATCTCCACGCCGAGCTCGTCCTCGAGCTCGATGATCGCCTTCGACACCCCCGGTTGCGACGTGTAGAGCGCCTTGGCGGCCTCGGTGAGGTTGAAATTCTGCCGGACGGCCTCGCGCACGAAGCGAAATTGGTGCAGGTTCATTTATAACCCTTCCGCATATCAACAGAATTTTTTAGTCGTTTGAAATATAAGGCGAGTTTATTACGATTCACCGGAGTTTTTCAAATATGGATATCTGTTTTCGTCATTAGCAATCCAGCCGGGCCGCGCAAGGCCGGCGATGGCGGCGGAACGGAGATTCGGGCGCGACGTGGCTAGGACGTCGCGCGGTCACCACGAAAACCCCTGGGGTCCCCGAATGTATCAGTACGACCAATACGACCAGACGATCGTCGACGAGCGTGTCGCGCAGTACCGCGATCAGGTGCGCCGCCGGCTGTCGGGCGAGTTGAGCGAAGAAGAATTCCGTCCGCTGCGCCTGCAGAACGGCCTGTACATGCAGCGCCACGCATACATGCACCGCATCGCGATTCCGTACGGCAACCTGCGCAGCGACCAACTGCGGATGCTGGCGCGCATCGCCCGCGAACACGACCGCGGCTACGGCCACTTCTCGACCCGCTCGAACATCCAGTTCAACTGGATCCAGCTCGAGGAAACGCCGGAGATCCTCGCGAAGCTCGCGTCGGTGCAGATGCACGGCATCCAGACCTCGGGCAACTGCATCCGCAACATCACGGCGGACCAGTTCGCGGGCGTCGCCCAGGACGAGGAAATCGATCCGCGTCCGTGGTCGGAAATCCTGCGCCAGTGGTCGACGTTCCATCCCGAATTCGCGTGGCTGCCGCGCAAGTTCAAGATCGCGGTGTCGGGCTCGACGCACGACCGCGCGGCCGTGCAGATCCACGATCTCGGCGTGTACCTGAAGAAGAACGCGCAGGGCGAGGTGGTCGCGAGCATCCTCGCGGGCGGCGGCCTCGGCCGTACGCCGATCATCGGCGCGGTGATCAAGGAAGACCTGCCGTGGCAGCACCTGCTCACCTATTGCGAAGCCGTGCTGCGCGTATACAACCGCTACGGCCGCCGCGACAACCTGTACAAGGCGCGTATCAAGATCCTCGTGAAGGCGCTGTCGCCCGCGAAGTTCGCGCAGCAGGTCGAGGAAGAGTGGCAGCACCTGAAGGACGGCCCGTCGACGCTCACGCAGGCGGAAGTCGACCGCGTGTCGCAGTACTTCCAGCCGCCCGTCTACGAGAAGCTGGCCGACACCGACGCGTCGTTCGAACAGCACCTGCTCGAGAACAAGGCGTTCGCGCGCTGGGTCGAGCGCAACGTCGCGCCGCACAAGGTGCCGGGCTATGCCGCGGTCACGCTGTCGCTGAAGGACCACCGCGTCGCCCCGGGCGACGCGACCGACGCGCAGATGGACCTGGTGGCCGACTGGGCAGACGCGTACTCGCTTGGCGAACTGCGCGTGTCGCACGAGCAGAACCTGATCCTCGCGAACGTGAAGAAGCGCGACCTGTTCACGGTGTGGGAAAAGGCGAAGGCGGCCAGCTTCGCGACGCCGAACGTCGGCCTGCTGACCGACATCATCGCGTGCCCGGGCGGCGATTTCTGCTCGCTCGCGAACGCGAAGTCGATCCCGATCGCGCTGGCGATCCAGCAGCGTTTCGAAGATCTGGACTACGTGTACGATCTCGGCGACCTGTCGCTGAACATTTCCGGTTGCATGAACTCGTGCGGTCATCATCACGTGGGCAACATCGGCATCCTCGGCGTCGACAAGGACGGTGCCGAGTGGTACCAGGTGTCGCTCGGCGGCGAGCAGGGCACGGGCCGCAACGGCGCGCGCCTCGGCCGCGTGATCGGGCCGTCGTTCTCCGCGGAGGAAGTGCCGGGCGTGATCGCGAAGCTGATCGACACGTTCGTCGAGGCACGCATCGACGGCGAGCGCTTCATCGACACGTACGACCGCATCGGCATCGCTCCGTTCAAGGAGCGCGTGTATGCGGCGCGCCAGGCAGTCAACGCGTAACCAACCGGGTAGAAGGAATTTGCAGATGGCTTCGATTATCAAGAACCGCGCAGTGATCGACGACGCATGGCAGGTCGTGCGCGCGGCGGAAGACGGTGCGCTGCCCGCGGTCGACGCATTGCCGGCCGGCAAGGTGCTGGTGCCGTTCACCCTGTGGCAGGCCGAGCGCGCGGCGCTCGTCGCCGCGAAGACGAAGGACGAACTCGGCGTGTGGCTCGCGCCGGACAGCGAGCCGGCCGATCTCGTGGCCGACTTCGGTGCGATCTCGCTGATCGCCGTCGATTTCCCGCGCTTCGCGGATGGCCGCGGCTACAGCATCGCGCGCCTGCTGCGCGAGCGCCACGGCTGGACCGGCGAGCTGCGCGCGATCGGCGACGTGCTGCGCGACCAGCTGCTGTACATGTCGCGTTGCGGCTTCGACGCGTTCGCGGTGCGTGCCGACAAGGACATCCACGATGCGCTGAACGCGTTCGGCGAATTCACGCAGCGTTACCAGGGCGCATTCGACGAGCCGGCGCCGCTGTTCCGCCGCCGCGCGGCCGCGGCCGACGCGAAGGTGAGCGCATGAGCGCCGCGACCGCACTGACGCCCGAACTGGCCGCGAAGGTCGAGCGCCTCGACGCGCTGCTCGCGCAGATCGGCGCGCGCCACGAGAAGGTGAAGTTCGCGAGCAGCCTCGCCGCGGAAGACATGCTGCTCACGCACGCGATCCTGTCGAAGGGCGTGTCGATCGGCATCTTCTCGCTGAACACCGGCCGCCTGCATGCGGAAACGCTGGGCATGATCGACCGCGTGCGCGAGCGCTACGGCTACGAGATCGAGCAGTTTCATCCGCAGCAGGACGCGGTCGACCAGTACGTCGCCGAGCACGGCCTGAACGCGTTCTACGAAAGCGTCGAGCTGCGCAAGTCGTGCTGCCACATCCGCAAGGTCGAGCCGCTGAACCGCGCGCTGGCCGACGTCGGCGCGTGGGTCACGGGCCAGCGTCGCGAGCAGTCGGTCACGCGTGCGGAGCTGCACGAGGAAGAACAGGACGAAGCGCGCGGGATCGCGAAGTACAACCCGCTCGCAGACTGGACGGAAGCCGACGTGTGGGCGTACCTGAAGGCGTTCGACGTGCCGGTCAACCCGCTGCACGCGCGCGGCTATCCGAGCATCGGCTGCGAGCCGTGTACGCGCGCGATCCGCCCGGGCGAGGACAGCCGGGCGGGCCGCTGGTGGTGGGAGTCGCGCGACACGAAGGAATGCGGGCTGCACATCACGATCACGCCGATTCCCGCGAACGCCGAAGCCGGCGCCGCGCACTGAAAGCCGACAAGAAACCGAATATTGCGCCGCCCGCGACAGCGGGCGGCACGAACCCAGAAGAGAAGGACTGAAATCATGAGCACGACGCTCGAGCAATCCGCCTTTGCCCCGCCCACCGGTGCCGACGACCGCATGGGCCACCTCGACTGGCTCGAAGCCGAGTCGATCCACATCCTGCGCGAACTCGTTGCCGAATGCAGCAAGCCGGCGCTGTTGTTCTCGGGCGGCAAGGACTCGGTCGTCGTGCTGCACCTTGCGCTGAAGGCGTTCGGCCTCGGCGCGAACCGCAAGACGACGCTGCCGTTCCCGCTCGTGCACATCGACACGGGCCACAACTACGAGGAAGTGATCGACTTCCGCGACCGCCGCGCGCAGGAGCTCGGCGCCGAGCTGGTGGTCGGCCACGTCGAGGATTCGATCAAGCGCGGCACCGTCGTGCTGCGCCGCGAAACCGATTCGCGCAACGCCGCACAGGCCGTCACGCTGCTCGAGACGATCGAACAGCACGGCTACACGGCGCTGATCGGCGGCGCGCGCCGCGACGAAGAGAAGGCGCGCGCGAAGGAGCGGATCTTCTCGTTCCGCGACGAATTCGGCCAGTGGGATCCGAAGGCGCAGCGCCCGGAACTGTGGAGCCTGTACAACGCGCGCCTGCACAACGGCGAGCACCTGCGCGTGTTCCCGATCTCGAACTGGACGGAACTCGACGTGTGGCAGTACATCGCGCGCGAAAACCTCGAACTGCCGTCGATCTACTACGCGCACCAGCGCGAGATCGTGCGTCGCAACGGGCTGCTCGTGCCGGTCACGCCGCTCACGCCGATGCGTGACGGCGAGACGAGCGAACTCGCGCAGGTGCGCTTCCGCACGGTCGGCGACATCAGCTGCACGTGCCCGGTCGAGAGCGACGCGGACGACGTCGAGAAGATCATCGCCGAGACGGCGGTGACCGAGATCACCGAACGCGGCGCGACCCGGATGGACGACCAGGCATCCGAAGCCGCGATGGAACAGCGCAAGAAGCAAGGTTATTTCTGAAGCACACGAGGACATTCACATCATGAGCATCATCGAGAACACCGAAGACCTCGGCGTGTTGCGTTTCATCACGGCGGGCAGCGTCGACGACGGCAAGAGCACGCTGATCGGCCGCCTGCTGTACGACAGCAAGGCCGTGTTGTCGGACCAGCTGTCCGCGCTGTCGCGCGCGAAGAACAAGCGCACGGTCGGCGACGAGATCGACCTCGCGCTGCTGACGGACGGGCTCGAAGCCGAGCGCGAGCAGGGCATCACGATCGACGTCGCCTACCGCTATTTCGCGACCGCGAAGCGCAAGTTCATCATCGCCGACACGCCGGGCCACGAGCAGTACACGCGCAACATGGTGACGGGCGCATCGACCGCGCATGCGGCGATCATCCTGGTCGACGCGACGCGCGTGACGATCGAGAACGGCGTGGCGGAACTGCTGCCGCAAACGAAGCGTCACAGCGCGATCGTGAAGCTGCTCGCGCTGCAGCACGTGATCGTCGCGATCAACAAGATGGACCTGATCGACTACAGCGAAGCACGCTTCAACGAGATCCGCGACGCGTACGTCGCGCTCGCGAAGCAGCTCGGCCTGAAGGACGTGCGTTTCGTGCCGGTGTCGGCGCTGAAGGGCGACAACATCGTCGGCGCGAGCGAGCGCATGCCGTGGTACGCGGGCGAGCCGCTGCTCGACGTGCTCGAATCGCTGCCGGTCGAGACGCAGGCGCATGACGCGCTGCGCTTCCCGGTGCAGTGGGTCGCACGCCAGGACGGCAGCTCGGCCGACGATTTCCGCGGCTACATGGGCCGGATCGAATCGGGCGAGGTGAAGGTCGGTGACGAAATCGTCGTGCTGCCGTCGAACCGCACTGCGACGGTCGCCGAGATCATCGCGCCGGTGCCGGGCGGCACGGCGGCGGTCGCGCACGCGTTCGCGGGCCAGACGGTGACGATTCGCCTCGAACAGGACGTCGACGTGTCGCGCGGCGACATGTTCGTCACGACCGCCGAGACGGTCGCGCCGGCGAAGAAGCTCGAGGCGGACCTGTGCTGGTTCGACGAGACGCCGCTGTCGCCGCAGCGCAAGTACCTGCTGAAGCAGACCACGAGCACGGTGTTCGCGAAGATCGGCGCGGTCAAGGAAGTGCTCGACGTGCATACGCTGTCGCACGCGACCGACCGCCAGGAACTGAAGATGAACGACATCGGCCGCGTCGCGCTGACGCTGCAGAAGCCGATCGTCTGCGACACCTACGATGCGCACCCGGGCACGGGCGCGTTCGTGCTGATCGACGAGGCGACGCACCACACGGTCGCCGCCGGCATGATTCGGGCGTTCTCGGCGTAACGGGCTTAACCGGCGGTCAGCGCCGCCCTCGCGGCGGCGCGGGCCGGCCGCCGTCCGCACGAGCAGGACCCCAAGCGAAGCGACAAACATGGGCAAGGTATATCTGATCGGAGCAGGGCCGGGCGCCGCGGACCTCATCACGGTGCGCGGCATGCGGCTGCTCGAACAAGCCGACGTCGTGCTGCACGACGCGCTCGTCGAGCCGGCGATGCTCGACTACGCACCGAACGCGCGCAAGATCGCGGTCGGCAAGCGTTGCGGGCAGCGTTCGACCGCGCAGCATTTCATCAACAAGCAGATCGTCGACGCGGCGCGCGAGCACGCGTGCGTGGTGCGCCTGAAGGGCGGCGACCCGATGCTGTTCGGTCGCGCCGAAGAGGAAATGCGCGCGCTCGAAGCGGCGGGCATCGACTACGAGGTCGTGCCGGGCATCACCGCGGCGCTGGCCGGCGCGGCGACGCTGAAGCGCTCGCTGACGTTGCGCGGCGTGTCGCGCAGCGTCGCGTTCGCGACGCACAGCCGCGCACCGGGCAGCGACGAGATTCGCGAGGCCGCGCGCGCCGATTCGATCGTCTACTACATGGGCCGCGACAGTGCGCCGGGCATCGCGCAGGAACTGATCGACGCGGGCCGTGCGAGCGCGACGCCGGTGGCGATCGTCGAGGCTTGCAGCACCGCGCGCGAGCGCACGCTGACGCTGACGCTCGGGCAGATGGCGGCGGGCGGCGCGCAGGCGTGGCTCGACCCGGCGGAACCGAGCCTGCTGATGATCGGCGATGCGTTCGCCGAACGCGTGCGGCACGTGAAAGAGGGCGGTGCGTTGCAGGATGCGGCCTGAGTCAAACGTGCGATCCGCAGGCAAAAAAAGCGCCGGCTTCCGAAGCCGGCGCTTTTTCGTTTGGGCTCGCCGCTTCGGCCAGCGATGCGCTTACGCGTCGCGGCCGACCTGGTCGATGCAGTAGCGCGCGATCGCATCGAGCACGCCGTCGTCTTCCCCGACAGCCGTCGCGCAACGGATCTCGACGCCCGGATGCGTGGCGCGGCACGCGTCGACGAGCTGCGGCAGGTCGCGGCGGACGTGCCCGCCCTGACCGAAGAACACGGGCACCACGGTGATGCGCGTGCAGCCGGCCGCGACTTGCGCGGCGACGGCCGTATCGAGCGACGGCGTCATCAGTTCGAGAAACGCGAGCGACACGTGCGGAGCAGGGGAGCCGGCCCCGCGCAGCCGCGCGGCGAGCCGCTCGAACGGCTCGGCCCAGCGCGGATCGCGTGCGCCGTGGCCGAACAGGACGATG
This sequence comes from Burkholderia sp. Bp9099, assembly GCF_003857805.1. NCBI lineage: Bacteria > Pseudomonadati > Pseudomonadota > Betaproteobacteria > Burkholderiales > Burkholderiaceae > Burkholderia > Burkholderia sp. Bp9099. The sequence goes on along the minus strand of NZ_QTPU01000027.1, from coordinate 81,734 downwards.
CCGTGCGAACTCATGTCGAAGCCTCCGTCGTGACCGCGCTCAGTGCCGGTCGACCCACTTGAGCGCGAACAGGCCGAGCGCGAGATAGATGAGGCCCGGCGTCGCCGCGGTCAGCGGCGCGGGCCACGTGTTCAGCGTGCCGATGTGCGAGAACAGCGTGTTGAGCAGCTGGAAGCTCATGCCGAGCATGATGCCGCCGAACACCTTCACGCCGACCACGCCGGCACGCGTGTGCAGGTACGCGAACGGCAGCGACAGCACGAGCATCACGAACACCGCGAACGGGTAGAGCAGCTTGCGCCACAGCGCGATGTCGTAGCGCTGCGTGTCCTGCTGGTTTTCGCGCAAGTGCTGGATGTAGCGGAACAGGTTGATGAGCGACATCCGTTCCGGCGACACGAGCAGCACCGACAGGATCTGCGGCGTCAGGTCCGAGCGCAGCCGGTATTCGGGCAGCGTCACCTGCTGCGACCGGTACACGGGGTTCAGCGCGTCGGCCGGTTCGCCGCCGATCGGCTTGATCGGCGTCAGTTCGGTTTCCGTGACGCCCTTGAGCAACCAGTGGCCGGGCGGCTCGTAGCGGCCCGTCTGCGCGATCCGCACGTTCTGCAGCTGGAATTTCGAGTCGAACTCGTAGATGCGCACGTTGCTGATCGTCGAGTCGGGCGACAGGCTGCCGACGTTCACGAAGCGCGTGACCTGCTCGCCGTTCTCGCGGGCCGCGAGCGTGTCCTTCACCCACACGCCCGACTGGAAGTTCGACGACACCGACGCGCCGAGCGCCTGCAGCCGCACGCGTTCGGACAGCTGGTCGGCGTACGGGCCGACGAACTCGCCGATCAGGTAGGTGATGATCACGAGCGGGACGCCGATCTTCAGCAGCGAGCGCAGCGCCTGGTTGGTCGCGAGGCCCGACACGCGGAAGATCGTGAATTCCGAGTTCGCGGCCATCTGCGCGAACACGTAGATCGCGCTGATCAGCGCGGCGACCGGGATGATCTCGTAGAAGCGCGACGGGGTTTGCAGCGCGACGCGCAGCACCGCGTAGCCGAATTTGTAGTTGCCGTGCCCGACCGAGTTCAGTTCGCTGATCAGGTCGAAGAAGAAGAACAGGCCCGAGAACGCGAACAGGATGAAGATGAACGTGACGTAGATCTGCCGCGCGAAGTATTTTTCATAGAGCCGCATCGATCATGCTCCCGAGCGGCCGAACAGCGCGCGTGTAAACAGCGGACGATTGCGCACGCGCAACCAGAAGATGAACGCGACGATCGCCGCGACGACCAGGTGCAGGCCGACGAGGCCGACGCCGAACGACATCTTGCCCTGCTCGATCTGTGCCTGCACGACGTTCAGCAGGTTCGAGTACGTCAGGTAGATCAGCACGGCCATCACGAGGTTGATCGTGCGGCTGCGGCGTGGGTTCTGGTACGACAGCGGAATGCCGAGCACCATCAGGTTGATCGCGATCAGCGGCAGCCCCGCGCGCCACGCGAATTCCGCGAGGTTGTCGCGCGTCGGGTTGCGCAGCAGGTCCGGTGTCGGCGTGCTGTTGGTGGTCGGCACGTTGGTGACCGGGGTGCTCGTGATCTTCACGCCGTAGCGCTGGAACTCCATGATCTTGAAGTTCGGCTGGCCGGGCGTGCCGTCGTAGCGGCGGCCGTCTTCCAGTACGACGAAGCGATCGCCGTCCTTCGTTTCGGTATGGCCGGTGTGCGACACGACGACGTTGACCTTGCCGTTCTCGGTCGACGTGACGAACACGTTCTGCACCTTGCTCTGGTCCGGCGACATCTTCTCGATGAAGAACACGCGATGGTTCGAGGCCGATTCGCGGAACTGGCCCGGCGCGAGCAGCGAGATCTCGTCGCGCTGCTGGAAGCGCGCCTTGATCATCTTGCTCTGCTGGTTCGACCACGGCCAGCCGACGAACGCGAAGAACGCGATCAGCAGGACGATCGGCGTGGCGAACACGCCGATCGGCTTGATCAGGCGCGTGAGGCTCACGCCGGATGCAAGCCAGACCACCATTTCGGAGTCCCGGTACCACCGGGTCAGCACGAACAGGATCGACACGAACAGCGTGACGACGAGCATCACGGCGAGGTAGCCGATCACGGTCAGGCCGATCAGCACGAGCACGTCGCGCGGATCGATTTCGCCGGACGCGGCATAGCCGACGATGCGGATCATCATCGTCGTGAGCATGATCGTGAGCAGCACCATGAACACGGCGCCAGCCGTATACGCAAGCTCGCGCTGGAGGGAGCGTTCGAAGATCATTCTTGATGAGAAGAGGGCGGGAGGCTGCGCACGCGTGGTGGAGCGCTCGCGCCGCCACGGGAAAAATAGCGGATAATTGCGGCTTTCATCCTTAGCCCAGATTTTATCCGAGGACAAGCGCGATGGACTTTAGCATAAAAGGCTGTGATTGGAGCAAAGGCGAGGCCAAGGGGTTCCTGACCGGGAAGTCCGACTGCATCGTGCTCGGCATCTTCGAGGCGCAGACTCTCTCGGGCGCGGCGCTCGACATCGACACGGCCACCAAGGGGCTGATCTCGCGCGTGGTGAAGGCCGGCGACATGGACGGCAAGCGCGGCAAGACGCTGTTCCTGCACGAAGTGTCGGGCATCGGCGCATCGCGCGTGCTGCTCGTCGGCCTCGGCAAGCAGGATGCTTTCAATCAGAAAGCCTACAACGACGCAGTGACGGCCGCATGGCGCGCGCTGCTCGCGACCAAGGTCGGCCAGGTCACGTTCTCGCTCGCGCAACTGCCGGTCGACGAGCGCGGCTCCGACTGGGGTGTGCGGGCGGCGATTCTCGCGCTGCGCAACGAGACCTACCGCTTCACGCAGATGAAGAGCAAGCCGGAACCGGCGTCGCACACGCTCAAGCGCGTCGTGTTCAGCGTCGATCCGGCCGATGAGAAGGCCGCCAAGCTGGCGGTCAAGCAGGCCGTCGCGCTGGCGAACGGGATGGATCTCACGCGCGACCTCGGCAACCTGCCGGGCAACGTGTGCACGCCGACCTATCTCGGCAACACCGCGAAGAAGATCGCGAAGGATTGGGGTCTGAAGGTCGAGGTGCTCGGCCTGAAGCAGATCCAGGCGCTCAAGATGGGCTCGTTCCTGTCGGTCGCGCGCGCGTCGGTCGAGCCGCCGCAGTTCATCGTGCTGCACTACCAGGGCGCCGCCGCGAAGGCCGCGCCGGTCGTGCTGGTCGGCAAGGGCATCACGTTCGACACGGGCGGCATCTCGCTGAAGCCGGGCGAGGGCATGGACGAGATGAAGTACGACATGTGCGGCGCGGGTTCGGTGCTCGGCACGATGCGTGCGGTCGCCGAAATGGGCCTGAAGATCAACGTCGTCGCGATCGTGCCGACCTGCGAGAACATGCCGGGCGGCAACGCGACCAAGCCGGGCGACATCGTCACCAGCATGAAGGGGCTGACGATCGAGGTGCTCAACACCGACGCCGAGGGCCGCCTGATCCTGTGCGACGCGCTCACTTATGCGGAGCGCTTCAAGCCAGCCGCGGTGATCGACGTGGCGACGCTCACGGGCGCCTGCGTGATCGCGCTCGGCGCCCACAACAGCGGCCTGTTCTCGAAGGACGACGCACTCGCTGGCGAACTGCTCGACGCATCGCGCGAAGCGAACGATCCGGCATGGCGCATGCCGCTCGACGATGAGTACCAGGATCAGCTGAAGTCGAATTTCGCGGACATCGCGAACATCGGCGGGCGTCCGGCCGGTGCCGTGACGGCGGCGTGCTTCCTGTCGCGCTTCACCGACAGCTATCCGTGGGCGCACCTGGACATCGCCGGCACCGCATGGAAGGGTGGCGCGGCGAAGGGCGCGACCGGCCGTCCGGTGCCGCTGCTCGCGCAGTTCCTGATCGACCGCGCCGGCCAGTGATGGCAGGTCTCACGACGATGCGGGTACGCGGGCAATGACGCGAATCGATTTCCATTCGAACGTCGGCGATTCGCTCGCATACGCATGCCGGCTGCTGCGCAAGGCCTACCAGGCCGGGCAGCCGGTCGTCGTGCTCGCGGAGCCCGCGCGCCTGCGTGCGCTCGACGAGCGGCTCTGGACGTTCTCGCCGCTCGATTTCATTCCGCACTGCGGCGTCGACAGCGCGCACGCGGCCGGCACGCCGATCGTGCTGGCCGCCGATCTCGACCAGGCGCCGCATCATCATGTGCTGCTGAACCTCGGCGCGGCCGTACCCGCGCAGTTCGCCCGCTTCGAGCGCCTGCTCGAAGTGGTCGGCAATGCGCCGGACGAGCTGGCCGCGGGCCGCGACCGCTACCGCTTCTATCGCGATCGCGGCTACGCGCTGAACAACTACAAGCAGGGCAGTTAGCCGAAACCGTCGACGGAGCGTTCCCGTGACACAAGCCGAATCCTCTTCGATCCCGACGCTGACCGACGTGCTGGTGCCGGGCAAGCCGGTGCCGGCGCGTTCGTCCGCGGCCGACGCGCCGCCGCACGACGTTGCCGCGGTGCCGGTGCTGACCGACGTGCTGGTATCAGGCCATCCGGCTCGGGCGTCCGCCGCGCCGGAGCAGCCGGGCACCGACCCCGAGTTCGTGGTGGTCGAGCCGGTGCCGACGCCGGACATCCCGACCGTCGAATTGCCGGGCGACAGCGATGCGCCGGCGCAACCCGGTGCCGCCGGGCACGTCGTCGCCGAGGAGTCGGCCGCGGCGCAGGCGCCGCTGCGCTCCGCGCTGGCCGCCGACGACGCGCAGCAGGCCGGCGTTGCCGCGATGCCGCGCGATGCTGGCGAAGCGATGCTGTCCCACGTGATTGCACCGGCTGCCGGCGGGCTGGCTACCGCTCAACTCACCGGCGCGTCGCATCCGGACGCGCATGTAGCCGCCGCGCTGACGGTGGAGGACACGCAGCATATCGCCGAGCGTCTGCGCAATCGGCTGACGAATTATCTGACCGGCGAAGGGCGCGAGGCCATCGAGGCCCGCTGTCGCGACGCGTTGCACGACCATACGGCCTGGCTCGTCGGCCAGATCACGCGCGAAGTGGCGCTGGCGCTCGAAACCGAAGTGATGGAGTGGGTTCGCGACGCGGTCGATGCGGAGATCGCCCGCCGCCGGACCGGTCATTCAGGCTGAGCCCGCCGCACGTTTCGTGCGCAGGGGCCGCGGGCGCGGCTCCAGTCATCGTCGCTGACGATTGCCGGCCGGTTGCAACGACAAGCGCGGAACGCTGCCGGGCGCAAGGCGCGGTGTACGCATCCGGTCATCCGGTTCAGCGCAGCGACAGCACCCATTGCGAGAGCGTGTGCGCTTCTGCGCTCGTCAACTGCGTATTGGCGGGCATCGGCACGCCACCCCACACCCCGACGCTGCCTTTCACGATCGATTGCGCGAGGTAATCGACGGCGTCGGTGCGCGCCACGTACTTGCCGGCGATGTCGTGGAACGACGGGCCCATCAGCGGCTTGCCGACCGCATGGCAGGCCATGCAGTTCTTGCGCTGCGCGAGCGCGAACCCGTCGCCGGCCGAGTCGGCGTGTGCCGCCGCCGCGCTGCCGGTCAGCAGCGCCACGAGCAGCGCGCGCAATATCGTCTGTTTCATGCGGTTCTCCGCCGGCGGAGACGGCCGGCTTCACGGTCCGCGCATTATAAAAGCAAAGGGAAAGCGCGTTTTGCGCGTTTCCCCGGCGGCCGTTCGCAATGGGGTCGCATGCCCCGCGCGCCGCATCAGCCGGTGACGGCGCCCTGGTTCGCCGGACGCGCGAGCGCCGCGAACTTGGCGAGCACGCCGCGCGTGTAGCGCGGCGCCGGCTGCTTCCACGCGGCGCGCCGGCGCGCGAGTTCCGCATCGTCGACGTTCAGCTGCAGCACCAGCCGGTGCGCGTCGATCGTGATCGAGTCGCCTTCCTGCACGAGCGCGATCGTGCCGCCGACGAACGCTTCGGGCGCGACGTGCCCGACCACCATCCCCCAGGTGCCGCCCGAGAAGCGGCCGTCGGTGATGAAGCCGACCGATTCGCCGAGCCCCTTGCCGATGATTGCCGACGTCGGCGCGAGCATTTCCGGCATGCCGGGGCCGCCTTGTGGGCCGAGATAGCGCAGCACCAGCACGTCGCCCGCGCGGATCCGGTCGCCGAGGATCGCGTCCATCGCGCTTTGCTCGTCGTCGAACACGCGCGCCGGGCCCGTGATCACCGGGTTCTTCAGACCGGTGATCTTCGCCACCGCGCCGTCTTCCGCGAGATTGCCCTTCAGGATCGCGAGATGGCCTTCCCTGTACAGCGCGCGATCGATCGGGAAGATCACTTTCTGGTCCGCGCGCGGCACGCCCGGCACGTCCTTCAGCTCCTCGGCGATCGTGCGGCCGGTGATCGTCATGCAGTCGCCGTGCAGCAGCCCCGCATCGAGCAGGATCCGCAGCACCTGCGGGATGCCGCCGGCCTGGTGCAGGTCGGTCGCGACGTACTGGCCCGACGGTTTCAGGTCGCAGATCACCGGCACGCGCTTGCGGATGCGCTCGAAGTCGTCGATCGTCCAGTCGACCTCGGCCGCGTGCGCGATCGCGAGATAGTGCAGCACCGCATTGGTCGAGCCGCCGGTCGCCATGATCAGCGATACCGCGTTCTCGATCGACGCCTTGGTGATGATGTCGCGCGGCTTCAGGTCGCGCTTCACGGCCTCGACCAGCACGCGTGCCGATTCGGCGGCCGAATCGACCTTCTCCTGATCGGGGTTCGCCATCGTCGACGAGTACATCAGCGACATGCCGAGCGCCTCGAACGACGAGCTCATCGTGTTCGCGGTGTACATCCCGCCGCACGAGCCCGACGTCGGGCACGCGTTCTTCTCGACCCCTTCGAAGTCTTCCTGCGACATCCGGCCCGCGGTGAACTCGCCGACCGCCTCGAACGACGACACGATCGTCAGGTCGCGGCCCTTCCAGTGGCCGGGGCGGATCGTGCCGCCGTACACGTAGATGCCCGGCACGTTCAGGCGCGCGAGCGCGATCATCCCGCCCGGCATGTTCTTGTCGCAGCCGCCGACCACCACCACGCCGTCCATCCACTGGCCCTGTACGCAGGTCTCGATGCAGTCGGCGATCACCTCGCGCGACACCAGCGAGTACTTCATCCCCTCGGTGCCCATCGACATGCCGTCCGAGATCGTCGGCGTGCCGAAGATCTGCGGGTTGGCATCGGCCGCCTTCACCGCCGCGACGGCGGCATCGGACAGCCGCTGCAGGCCCGAGTTGCACGGCGTGATCGTCGAGTGGCCGTTCGCGATGCCGATCATCGGCTTGTCGAAATCGTCCTTCTGGTAGCCGAGGGCGTAATACATCGAGCGGTTCGGCGAACGGGCCACGCCTTGCGTGATGTGCTTCGAGCGACGGTTGTACGGCATGGGGGACTCCATCGTTGTATTGGCGACGCCCGCGATCGGCGCACCGGTTCGGATCAGTCAAGCATGGAGTTTCCGGTTTGGGATGTCCAATATATTATTTGTCGCTTATTAAGTCGTTTTACGAATGAGTGAGAGATGGCCGAACCGACGCCGGACCTGCGCCAGTGGCGCTATTTCGTGACCGTGGCCGACGAGCGCCATTTCGGCCGCGCGGCCGAGCGCCTGTCGATGACGCAGCCGCCGCTGTCGCAGGCGATCCGGGCACTGGAGGACACGCTCGGCGTCGCGCTGTTCGCGCGCACCAAGCGCTCGGTCGCGCTGACGGCGGTCGGTGCGGCGCTGTTGCCCGACGTGCGCCGGCTGCTCGCGTCGGCCGACGCGCTGCCGCCGCTCGCACGGCGCCTCGCGCGCGGCGAAGCCGGTTCGCTGTCGCTCGCGTTCGTGTCGACCGCCGATTACGGGCTGCTGCCGTCGCTGCTGCGCGCGTTCGGCGCGCGTTATCCGCAAGTGCGGCTGCAGCTCGCGGAGGCGACGAGCGACGTGCAGATCGACGAACTCGTCGCGGGCCGCATCGACGCGGGGCTCGTGATTCCGCCGGTGCCGCCGCGCCACGCGGCTGGGCTGTCGTACCTGCCGGTCGTGCGCGAGCCGCTGGTGGTCGCGATGCCGGCGGCCGCGGCGCACGGCGTGTCCGAAGACGAACCCGTGCATCTGGCCGACCTGGCCGCGCTGCCGCTCGTGATCTTCCCGCGTCGTTTGGCGCCCGGCTTTTATGACATCATTACGGGCTGCTACGGCGCGGCGGGGGAAACCCCGCGCATCGGCCAGGAGGCGATCCAGATGCAGACGATCGTCAGCCTCGTGTCGGCCGGCATGGGTGTCGCACTGGTGCCGCAGTCGCTGCGTAACCTGCGGCGCACCGGCGTGGTCTACCGGCCGCTCGCCGGCGACGCGCCGGTCGTCGAAACCGGCCTCGTGTGGCGCACGGGCGACGTCAGCCCCGTGCTCGCCGGCTTCATCGACGTCGTGCGCGCGCAGGGGCTGGCCACGTGACGCGAACGATGGCGCGCCGGCGCCGTCCAATGCGCGGTGCGGCGCCGGTGCGAGCGCCGTACCGCATTCGAAAACTTCATCGCTAACCCATGATCATTCACCCGAATTTCGACCCCGTAGCGATCCACCTCGGGCCGCTGGCCGTGCGCTGGTACGGCCTCATGTATCTCGTCGGCTTCATCGCGGCGATCGTCGTCGGCCGGATCCGCCTGAAGCTGCCGCACGTCGCGGCGCAGGGCTGGACCGCGAAGGACATCGACGACATGATGTTCTACGGCGTGCTCGGCACCGTGCTCGGCGGCCGGCTCGGCTACGTGCTGTTCTACAAGGCCGACTTCTACTTCTCGCATCCGCTCGACGTGTTCAAGGTGTGGGAAGGCGGGATGTCGTTCCACGGCGGCTTCCTCGGCGTGACGCTCGCGATGGCGCTGTTCGCATGGCAGCGCAAGCGCCACTGGCTGCAGGTCACCGACTTCGTCGCGCCGATGGTGCCGACCGGGCTCGCGGCCGGGCGGCTCGGCAACTTCATCAACGGCGAGCTGTGGGGCCGCGTGACCGATCCGAACGCGCCGTGGGCGATGCTGTTCCCGGGCGCGATGCGCGATGACGCGGCATGGCTGCCGAAGCATCCGGCGCTCGTCGAGAAGTGGCATCTGGCCGACGTGTTCATGCAGTACCAGATGCTGCCGCGCCATCCTTCGCAGCTCTACGAAATCGCGCTCGAAGGCATTGCGCTGTTCTTCGTGCTGTTCTTCTTCTCGCGCAAGCCGCGGCCGATGGGTGCGATCTCCGCGCTGTTCCTGATCGGCTACGGGCTCGCGCGTTTCACGGTCGAATTCGCGCGCGAACCGGACGACTTCCTCGGCCTGCTCGCGCTCGGCCTGTCGATGGGGCAGTGGCTGTCGTTGCCGATGATCCTCGCGGGCGTCGCGTTGCTGGTGTGGGCGTATCGCCGTCGCGCGGCGAATGCGGTCGCGTGATGTCGCGGCGTGATGCGGTTGCGTCACGTGCGAGTCGTGTGATGCATGGCACGTGATGCGTGATGCCTGATGCGATGCGGACGCGCACGATCGGCGTGCGCGTCGATCGCAGGATCGCAAACGAAAAACGCCGGCCCGAGGGCCGGCGTTTTCACATCTGCCGCGTGTTGCGCAATGCGCGTTACTTCATCTGCACCGAGCCGTTGACCGTGACCGACACGGTCGCCTTGCCGCCTTCGACCGAAATCGGCGCGCTCATCTTCGCGCTGTCCATCGGTGCGGCGGCCATCGCCATCATGCGCGGGTACGGCTGCACGTTGCGGCTGCCGCCGACGTTCACGTCGCGAATCGAGTAGCTGTTGTAGCCGAACGCCTTCGCGGCTTCGTCCGCGCGTGCGCGGAACGACTTGATCGCTTCGGTCGTGAGCTTCTGCTCGGCCGCGCGCTGCGCTTCGGGTGACAACGAGAACTCGACGTTCGCGATCTGCATCTGGTTCGACAACTGGCCCGCGAGCTTCGACGCCGCCGCGAAATCGCGCGATTCGAGCACGACTTCGGTACGACCGCGCCATGCGGAGATCTTCCCGTCGCGATCGGTGCTCGGATAGACGGAGAACGCGCCGGTGTGCGCGGTGACGCCCGACACGCCCTTCGCCTGCGCGAGCGCGGCGTCGGCGCGCTGGTTCAGCGCCGACGTCAGGCTGCCCGGGTCTTTCGCCTGCTGTTCGTAGAACAGCGTGATGTGGATGATGTCCTGCGGCACGTCGGCGCTGGCCTGCGACGACAGCGACAGCACGCCCGCCGGCTCCGGGAAGTGCGGGTTCGCGGTCTGCGCATGCGCGGCGGGCGACGCGAGCGTCAGCGCGACGGGCACGGCGGCGGCGAGGGCGAGCGACAGCGCGAGTGCGGATTTCTTGGTCATTGTTGGACTCCTTGTGCGAGGGCGCGCACGCGGATCACGCGTGCGCGACGCGGGCGTACCGCGCGACGAAAAACGGCCGCCGCCCGATCGCGGCGACAGCGGTTGCTTAGGCTGCGCGAACGCGCCGCGAGTTCCGTGGCGGTGGCGCGTGTTGACCGGATTTGACCTTTGGCGTGTGCTTGCTGCGTACGCCTACTTCATCAGCTTTTCGGTGATGAAGCGCCACTCGGCACGCGTGACGGGCGTGATCGACAGCCGGTTGCCGCGTGCGAGCACGCGCATGTCGGCGAGTTCGTCGTGTTCGCGCAGCGCGGCGAGCGGCACGAGCGGCGACTTCTTCACGAAGCGCACGTCGACGAGCAGCCAGCGCGGTGCCTCCTGCGTCGACTTCGGATCGTAATACGGGCTTGCCGGATCGAACTGGGTGGGGTCGGGGTAGGGCGTCGACGAGACTTCGGCGAGGCCCGCGATGCCCGGTTCCGGGCAGCTCGAATGATAGAAGAGCACGCCGTCGCCGATCTTCATCGTGTCGCGCATGAAATTGCGCGCCTGATAGTTGCGCACGCCGGTCCACGGCAGCGAGTGCTGCGGCGCGTGCGCGAGATCGTCGATGCTTGCTTCGTCCGGTTCGGACTTCATCAGCCAGTATTGCATGGATCGTGATCGACGCAGAAAGGGCTGCTGCAAAAGGAAACGGCATCGGGACTTCCCGATGCCGTTGAATAGGCCCCCGCCTTGGCCGCTAGGCCGGCATCCTGAACCTGGGGTTCAGAATTGGTCGCAGTTAGCAGCACTTCGGGTACATCAGACAGAGTGACGCGCGCGCCCGTGCTACAAATTTCCGCAACCGTGCACATGGCATTGGTTCAAGGAATATATGACCTTGGCGAACCAGGCAGGGAAGCTGACTGAACTGTGTTTCGTTGCGCCAATTTGACCACCGTTGATCGCCGAGATCAAGGGGAATCGACGCATCGATCAAACGTTACTGCGTCTCGTGCTGTGCGAGCACCGCGCCGAGTTGTTCGTTCATCTGGTGCATTGTACGACGGATTTCTTCCGCCGGAAATGCTTCACCGTGACGCACGCTCGTTTGCAGCCGCAGCAATTCGGACGCGAGCGACAGCGCGGCCATGACCGCGATGCGGTCGGTGCCGCGCACCGAGCTGTTCGCGCGGATCTTCGACATTTCTGCGTCGACGCGTGCGACGGCCTCGAGCAGCGCCGCTTCGGTCTCGGCCGAACAGGCGAGCCGATAGGGCTGACCGAGAATCGAGACTTCGATCTGCTTGGTGCTCATGCATGTTCTCCGTGGCTGGCCGCGTCGTCGCTGTCCGTGCGCGCCTGCGCATCCAGCAGGTCGAGCTGGTTGTCGGCTTGCTCCGCGCTCTTCGTGCGCGGCAGCTTTTCGAGAATCGCATTCAGTTTGACCTGGGCGTCGTCGATCTTTGCCGACAGCGTGTCGCGCTCGGCCGCGAGCGCATTGCGTTCGTCGCGCAGTTGCGCGAGTTCCGCGCGGACCGTGTCCGCTTCCGCGCGCAATTGCGCGACCTGCTCCTCGAGCGCGAGCCGTTCCGAGTGATAGCGCTTGTTCAGCGAGATCAGACGGCCAATATTTTGAGATAAAGTTTCGAGTTCGTTGAGCATTTGCTGCGTCCTCTAAAGACCCAGCATTTTAGCGCGGAATAACGCGCATTCCGACATCTGTAACGTTTCCAGTCGTAACACCCCCGCTTCTTGCCGCGAATACACGGGTCCGGCACGTGTTCCGCATGCGTCCGGACGCTTCCTTGACGCTCGCGCGGCCCGCTCCTAAACTGGCGCCGCCTCGGTGCTCGCGCGTGCGTCGCGCGGTTAAACGGGAAGCAGGGCGCGTGCTCCGCCCGGAGTTCGCCAACCTGCGCTGCCCCCGCAACGGTAAGCGGCCGCGTCGCATGACGCAGGCCGGCTCGGGTGCGTTTCGCGTGCAGGTCGCACGCTGGCGCGGGCCACTGCGCGTGATACGCGCGGGAAGGCGAGCCGGTACGCCGCCAGCCCGGATACCGGCCGAGGCGAGGAGCCTGCACGGCTTCATGACGCACGGCCCGCGGGGAAGCGGGGCGCGCAGTGCTTCACGGGACTTGTCTTCGATGCTGACCCCAATCGTTCGCACGGCGTGCGGCGCACGCTGCGCAATGTCGCCTGCCGCCATCGCGCGGAGCGCAGCGCACGCCGATTCGTCCGGATCGGCGACGACGCCGGTCGTCGCGGCACCGCGCCCGGTCGCGTGGCGCGACGCTGTCCCCTTGCTGCCGGCCGCCGTGGTTGCCGCACCGAGCGTGCCTGACGGTGACGCAAGCGCGATGCCGATCGACCCGCTGCGGCGGCTTCCACTATATTGCGCAGAACGTGGGCCGTGCGAGGATGCGGCGCGACGGATCGCGCGCGTGTCACGTCGGTGCGACCGGCACGCGGCCGGCCGCCGCATCGCGGGTCCCGGGCGACGAAATGCGGAATCCGGGTGCCGATCGTCGCGCGCGGTATGGGGCGTCGCCGGCCGTGAATCATGCGTCATGCCGCGCATGGCATCCTGACCGTGCGTGCGATGACATCACCGGGCACGGTTCGTCCGTGCACGCATCAACAACCTGTTCGACGAGGATGACGAGCTTGCGTATGCCTACGACACGCCGGAGCGCGACGCCGGTGCCGCGCCCGGCCGGCCATGACGGTCAGCGAAAGCGTCACGCGTCATGCGCGATGCCGTGCGGCGCATGAGCGCCGCACGTGCCGCCGCGATCTGGGTCGCGCTCGCGGCCGTGGTCGCGTTGCTGTTCGTCGCGTCGCTGTCGATCGGCAGCGTGCCGATGTCGCCGTGGCAGGCGCTCGCGTCGCTCGTGCCGCACGGCGGCGACGCACTGCTCGCCGACATCGTGCGCACGTTGCGGCTGCCGCGTGCGCTCGCGGGCTTCGCGTGCGGCGCGCTGCTCGCGCTGGCCGGTGCGCTGCTGCAGGTGCTGTTGCGCAATCCGCTCGCGGAACCGTACGTGCTCGGCGTGTCGGGCGGCGCGGCCGGCTTCGCGCTCGTCGCGATGATCGCGGGCGCCGCGTGGTGGCTCGTCGATGCGGCCGCGTTCGCCGGCGCGCTCGTGTCGGTCGCGCTCGTGCTCGGGCTTGCGCGCCGCGAACTGTGGCGCGGCGATGCGCGCGACGCGTCGCCGCGGCTGCTGCTCACGGGGGTCGTGATCGCGGCCGGGTGGGGCGCGCTCGTCACGCTGCTGCTGTCGCTCGCGCCCGACGCGCGGCTGCGCGGCATCATCTTCTGGCTGACGGGCGATCTGAACGGCGTGACGGCGCCCTGGTTCGCATGGGGCGCGCTGCTGCTGGCCGCCTGCGTCGCGCTGCCGGCCGCGCCGCAGCTCAACGTGCTGCTGCGTGGCGACGCGACCGCGCTCGCGCTCGGCGTGCCGGTCGCGCGGCTGCGCATGCGGATCTACCTCGTCGCGTCGCTGGCCGCCGCGGCCGCGGTGACGACGGCCGGCACGATCGGTTTTGTCGGCCTCGTCGTGCCGCACGCGCTGCGGCTCGCATTCGGCAACGACCAGCGCATGCTGCTGCCCGCCGCGATGCTCGCGGGCGGCGGCGGCGTGATGGCGGCCGACCTGCTCGCGCGCACCGCCATCGCGCCCGCGCAATTGCCGGTCGGCGTGATGACCGCGTTGATCGGTGTGCCGGTGTTCCTGTGGATGTTGCTGAGGAGACCGATGCGATGACGCATGTCTCGCCGCACACCGCCGGCGACATGACCTATGCGGCGCTCGACCTCACGCTGAGGGCCGGCGCACGGACCCTGCTCGACGGCTTCACGCAGGTGTTCCGGCCCGGCGAGATCTGGTGTGTCGCGGGGCCGAACGGCGCCGGCAAGACGACGCTGCTCGCGACGCTGGCGGGCCTGCAGCGGCCCGCCGGCGGGCAGGTCGAGATCGACGGCCGGCCGCTCGCCGCCTGGCCGCCCGAACAGCTCGCCCGGCGCCGCGCGCTGATGCCGCAGCAACTGCACGACGCTTTTAGCGCGACGGTATTCGACACGGTGCTGCTCAACCGCTTTCCGTATCTCGGCGGCTGGGGCTGGGAGCGCGAGGCAGACCGCGCGGCAGCGCGCGACGCGCTCGCGACGTTCGGGCTGAGCGCGCTCGCGTCGCGCGACGTGCTGTCGCTGTCGGGCGGCGAGCGGCAGCGTGTCGCGCTGGCCGCGACGCTGTGCCAGGACGCGCCGCTGATGCTGCTCGACGAGCCGCTCGCGCATCTCGACCTGCATCACCAGATCGACGGCCTGACCGCGTTGGCCGCGTGGCTCGACGCGGGCCCGCGCACGGTGCTGTTCTCGTGTCACGACCTGAATCTCGCGCGGCGTTTCGCGACGCACGCGCTGTTGCTCGACGGCCGCGGCCATGCGTGGGCGGGCCCCGTGCTCGACGTGCTGACGCCGGCGCGCGCGAGCGACGCGTTCGGCTATCCGCTCGTGCTGATCCGCGAGAACGGTCGCGATGCGCTGCTGCCCGCGTGGCCCGAGCGACGATGAACTTCCTTCTTTCGATGCGCGGCAGCGGCCGCACCAACGAGGCAACCTTCCGATGACGAACCCGACCGACTTCCCGCCCGCGATCGCGCCGCTCGACGACACGCTGCGCAAGCGTCTGCAGCATGTGATCGATCACAAGACCAAGCCGCCCGGCAGCCTCGGCCAGCTCGAGGCGCTCGCGCTGCAGATCGGCCTGATCCAGCGCACCGAGCGGCCGCACGTGCAGCGTCCCGTGACGATCGTGTTCGCCGGCGACCACGGGATCGCGGCCGAGGGCGTGAGCCCGTATCCGCAGTCGGTCACCGCGCAGATGGTCGCGAACTTCCTGGCCGGCGGCGCGGCGATCAATGCGTTCTCGGGCGTCGCGCAGAGCGTGCTCGAGATCGTCGATGCGGGCGTCGCGTCGCCGCTGCCGGTGTCCGACCGGCTTGTGTCGCTGCCGGTCGCGCGCGGCACGCGCAATTTCGCGGTCGAACCCGCGATGACGCACGACGAGGCGAAAACGGCGCTCGCCGCGGGTGCCGCGCGCGTGCGCGTGCACGCGTCGCTCGGCACGAATGTGATCGGCTTCGGCGAAATGGGGATCGCGAACACGTCGTCGGCCGCGTGCCTGATGAGCCGTCTGCTCGACGTGCCGATCGACGCGTGCGTCGGGCGCGGCACGGGTCTCGACGACCAGGGGCTCGCGCACAAGCGCGCGGTGCTCGGCCGCGCGCTCGTCCGGCATTCGCATGCGATCGCGCCGCTCGACGTGCTCGCGACGTTCGGCGGCTTCGAGATCGCGATGATGACGGGCGCGTATCTCGCGGCTGCGAGCGAGCGGATGACGATCCTAGTCGACGGCTTCATCGCGACGGCCGCGTTGCTCGTCGCCGAGCGCATCGCGCCCGGCGTGCGCGACTACTGCGTGTTCTCGCATGCGTCGCACGAGGCCGGGCACCGGCGCATGCTCGAGCATTTCGGCGCGAAGCCGCTGCTCGCGCTCGACCTGCGGCTCGGCGAGGGCACGGGCGCCGCGCTCGCGCTGCCGCTGGTGCGCGCGGCGGCTGCGTTCCTCACCGAGATGGCGAGCTTCGAATCCGCGGGCGTCGACAATCGTGACGCCTGAACGCGCGCAGGGCGTACGCGCCGAACTGCGCTACTTCTTCGTCGCGCTCGGCTATTTCACGCGCGTGCCGGTGCCGCGCGCGATCGGCTACGCGGCCGGCGATCTCGATCAGGCCGCACGCTACTTCCCGCTGGTCGGTGCGTGCGTCGGCGCATGGGGCGCGCTCGTCTATCTCGCGGCGCTGCGCGTGCTGCCGGCGTCGATCGCGGTCGGGCTGTCGATGGCCGCGACGCTGCTCGCGACCGGCGCATTCCACGAGGATGGCCTGGCCGACAGCTGCGATGCGTTCGGCGGTGGCTACGCGCGCGACGACGTGCTGCGGATCATGCACGATTCGCGCATCGGCACGTTCGGCGCGGCCGCGCTCGTGATCGCGCTCGGCCTGAAATGGCAGGCGCTCGCGGCCATGCCGCCGCTGCGCGCCGCGTGGACGATGATCGCCGCGCATGCGGCGAGCCGCGCGGCGGCCGTGAGCCTGCTGATGTCGCTCGACTACGTCCGGCCGGAAGGCAAGGCAAAACCGGTTGCACAGCGCATGGGCGCGCGCGCGGCCTGCGTCGTGGCCGCATTCGGGTTGCCGTGGCTGTTCTGGCCGGACTGGCGCGCGGGCGTCGCGGCCGTCGTCGCGCTCGTGCTCGTGCGCGCATGGGCGGCCCGCTATTTCGTGAAGCGGATCGGCGGTTATACGGGCGACTGCCTCGGCTTCGCGCAGCAGTTGAGCGAGCTGGCGATCTATCTCGTGGTGCTCGGATGGATCTCGTCCTGATTCGCCATCCGGCCGTCGCTGTCGAGCAGGGCGTGTGCTACGGACGCAGCGACGTGCCGCTCGCCGCACCGGCCGAGGCGGGGGCGCGGACCATGCGCGAGCGTCTGGCGGCGCTCGGGGCGCCGTTGCCCGCGCAGGTCTGGACGAGTCCGCTCACGCGTTGCGCGTCGGTCGCCGAGCGGCTTGCGCACGCGTTCGACGTGCCGCTGCGGCGCGACGCGGGCTGGCAGGAAATGGACTTCGGCGCGTGGGAACTGCAGCGCTGGGACGACATCGACCGCGCCGCGCTCGATGCGTGGGCGGCCGACCTGATGCATGCGTGCGCGCATGGCGGCGAAAGCGTCGCGCGGTTCGTCGAGCGCGTGGCGCGCGTGGCCGGCGAGGTCGCACAGGCCGACGCGCCGCAATGGGCGATCACGCACGCGGGCGTTATTCGCGCCTTCGCATCGCATGCGCTGCGCGTGCCGCTCGATACGCTGCTGTCACGACCGGTGCCGACGGGCGGCGTCGTCTGGTTGCGCATGGAGGATGCCGCCCGCACGTGGGAAGTCGTCCACTGGGACGCGTAGGCAGTCGCGTGCTCGTCTGACGCGGGCGAGCGCATCAAGGCCCGAAATCAGCGCGCCGGCCGCCGCGTCCGCGCCGCGTCGAGATCCTCGCACAGCGCGGCCGCGCCTTGCGCGATCCGCGGCGACGGCCGCGTCAGCAGATCGCCGTCGATCGCGAACAGGTTGTTGCGCGCCACGGCCGTCAGCGCGGGCCATGCACGCCAGCGCGCGAGGCTCGGCAGCGGCGCGTCCGAGCGTGTCGCGCCGGCGCTCGTCGTCACGATCGCTTCCGGATTCGCCGCAAGCACGGCCTCGTCGGTGACGGTCGGCGCGAGCGGCTTCAGCGCCGCGAACACGTTACGGCCGCCGCACAGCGTGACGACGTCGTTGAACAGATGCGCGCCGTTGAGCGTCGTCAGCGGCCGGTCCCATACCTGGAAGAACATCGTGACGGGCGGGCGCGCCGCGTAACGCGCGCGCAGCGCCGCGATGTTGCGCGAAAACGATGCCGCGGCCGCGTCGGCGACCGGTTCCGTGCCGAGCAGCGTGCCGAGACGGCGCAGCGACGTCGCGACGTCGTCGAGATGCTTCGGTTCGCTGAAGAACAGCGGAATGTGCAGCGCACGCAGCGCATCGGTCTGCCGCTCGGCATTGCCGTGCCGCCAGACGACGATCAGGTCGGGCTTCAGTGCGGCGATCCGCTCGAGGTCGAGCGCCTTGTTGTCGCCGACGCGCGGCACGGCCTGCGCGGCGGGCGGGTAGTCGCTGTACGTGACCGTGCCGACCAGCTTCGTGCCGCCGCCGGCCGCATAGACCAGTTCGGTCGCATGCGGCGCGAGGCTGATCACGCGTTGCGCCGGTGCGGGCAGCGTGACGGCATTGCCTGCATCGTCGCGGGTCGTGATGTCGGCGTGAGCGAAGGGCGCGAGCGCGACCAGCATCGCGAGCGCCGGCAACCGGCGCAACGGGCGGGCGTTCATGCGGATGCCCGTTGCAGCGTCGGCACGCACTGCGCGAGCGCGTCGGCGACGCGCAGCCATTCGGCTTCGTTGCCCGGCAGGCCGACGCGCACGCTCGACGGTTGCGCGAAGTGCCGCGTCCAGATTCCGTGCGTGGCGAGTGCCGTATGCAGCGCGGCGGCGCGCGGGTCGTCTGTCCAGCTGAACAGCGGCGTCGCGTGCACCGCGAAGCCGTGTGTGCGCAGCAGCGCGGCGAGGCGTGCGCCGTCGGCCGCGAGCCGCTCGCGCGCGGCGGCCTGCCATGCGCGGTCGGCGAACGCGGCGGCGACCGCGTGACGCGCGGGGCCGCTGACGGTCCACGCGCCGAGCATGTCGCGCAGCGCGGCGATCAGCTCGGGACGCGCGAGCACGAAGCCCGCGCGAATGCCGGCGAGCCCGAAGAACTTGCCGACCGAGCGCAGCACGACGAGGCCCGGACGATCGGCGTACTGCGCGAGCGATGGCGTGGCGCCCGTATCCGCGAAGGCCTCGTCGACGATCAGCGTGCCGCCGCGTGCCGACAGTTGCGCATGCCAGCCGAGCAGCCGTTCGGTCGGAACGAACTCGGCAGTCGGATTGTTCGGATTCCCGACGATGACGTGACGCAGCGTCGCAGGCAACGCGTCCGAGGCGATGTCGAGCGGGACGACACGATGGCCGTGGCGCGCGAAGGCAGGCGCGTATTCGCCGTACGCGAGCGGCGCGACGCCGGCGTCGCCGGCCGGCAGCAGCGCGGGCAACGCGCGGATCGCGGCCTGGCTGCCGGCGACCGGCAGCACGTGCGCGGCATCGGGTGCGCCGTAGTAGCGGGCCGCGCATGCGGCGAGCGTGTCGCCGTCGTCGGGCAGCCGGCGCCATGCGTCGGCCGGGACCGGCGGCACCGGATAGCCGACCGGATTGATGCCGGTCGACAGGTCGAGCCAGGCGTCATACGGAATGCCGTGGCGGCGCGCGGCTTCGTGCAGGTTGCCGCCGTGCGGGATGCGTGCGTCAGACATGATGGGTTGCGAGGATGAGTGCGCCGCTCGCGACGAGCAGTGCGAGCCACAGCGCGAGCGTGCGCGTGACGAGCGACAGCGCGGCGACGACGTGCGCGGCCGTCGCCGGTGCGCCGGTGCCGAGCGCGGGACGGTCTTCGATTTCGCCGTGATAGACGGCCGGGCCGCCGAGCTGCACGTTCAGGCTGCCGGCGCCCGCGGCCATCACGGGGCCCGCGTTCGGGCTGTCCCAGTGGCGCGCCTGCGTGCGCCAGCAGCGCCACGCGGCGGCCGTGTCGCCGAGCAGCGCGTAGCTCGCGGCGGTGACGCGTGCGGGAATCCAGTTGAGCGCGTCGTCGAGTCGCGCGGCGGCCCAGCCGAAGGTCAGGAAGCGCGGCGTGCGATAGCCCCACATCGCGTCGAGCGTGTTCGCGAGCCGGAACAGCAGCGCGCCGGGGCCGCCGGCGACGACGAACCAGAAGAGCGCGCCGAAGATCGCGTCGTTGCCGTTCTCGAGGGCCGATTCGACGGCCGCGCGCGACAGCGCGCCTTCGTCGGCTGCGCTCGTGTCGCGCGACACGATCCGTGCGGTCAGCGCGCGTGCGGCATCGAGATCGTGCCGCAGCAGCGCGGCGGCGATCGGCGCGACGTGGTCGGCGAGGCTCTTCGCGCCGAGCGCGAACCACAGCAGCGCGACGTGCAGCGCGGCCGCGAGCGGCCAGGGCAGCACGGCCGCGAGCCACGCGGCGACGGCCACCGGCGGCACCACGGCCGCGACCCATGCGGCGACGCCGACCACGCGGCCGCGCCGGCCCGTGTTCAGCGCGCCTTCGATGCGCGCGGCAAGCCGGCCGAACGCGACGAGCGGATGCCAGCCGGCCGGTTCGCCGATCACACGATCGACGATCGCGGCCGCGACCGCGAGCATCGCGACGAGCGGCAGCGACAGCATCAGCATGACGGCGCTCCGGCCTTGAGTTCGAGCGGCAGCCCGGCGACCAGCAGCGTCACGCGCGTCGCGAGCGCGGCGACGCGCTGGTTCAGGCGCCCGAGTTCGTCGACGTAGCGGCGCGTGACCGACCCGAGCGGCACGACGCCGAGCCCGATTTCGTTGCTGACGACGATCACCTTCGCACGCGCGCCGCGCAATGCGTGCTCGAGCCGCCCGACCTGCGCCGCGTACTGCGCATCGTCGAGCGGTTCGCCGTCGAGCGGGCACAGCAGGTTCGTGAGCCACAGCGTCAGGCAGTCGACGAGCAGGCACGCGTGCGGATCGTCGAGCCGCGCGAGCGTGCCGGCGAGGTCGACGGGCGCGTCGGCGAAACCCCAGTCGGCCGGCCGGCGCGCGCGGTGATGCGCGATGCGCCGTTCGAATTCGGCGTCGGCGGCCGTCGCGGCCGCGGTCGCGATGTAGGTGACGGGGCGGCCGCTGTCGGCGGCGAGCCGCTCGGCGTGCGCGCTCTTGCCCGAGCGCGCGCCGCCGAGGACGAAGGTGAGGTCGTGCGGAATCATCGCGTGATTGTAACGGCGCGGGCGGCCGCACGCGGGCGATAATGCGCGTTTGCTTCGCCACGACTTTGCACACGATGAACGCACCCGAACCGCAGCCGCACGGCACGTTGATGATCCAGGGCACGACGTCCGACGCGGGCAAGAGCACGCTCGTCGCGGGCCTGTGCCGCCTCGCGCGCCGTGCGGGCGCGCGGGTCGCGCCGTTCAAGCCGCAGAACATGGCACTGAACAGCGCGGTGACGGCCGACGGCGGCGAGATCGGCCGCGCGCAGGCGCTGCAGGCGCTGGCCGCCGGCGTCGCGCCGCATACGGATTTCAATCCGGTGCTGCTGAAGCCGACCAGCGACCGCGGCGCGCAGGTGATCATTCACGGCAAGGCGCGCATGAACCTCGACGCGCGTGCTTACCACGACTACAAGCCGGTCGCGTTCGACGCGGTGCTCGAGTCCTACGCGCGGCTGCGCGCCGGCTACGACACGGTGCTCGTCGAAGGCGCGGGCAGCCCGGCCGAAATCAACCTGCGCGAAGGCGACATCGCGAACATGGGCTTCGCCGAGCGCGTCGACTGCCCGGTCGTGCTGGTGGCCGACATCGACCGCGGCGGCGTGTTCGCGCACCTGGTCGGCACGCTCGCGTGCCTGTCGGACAGCGAGCGCGCGCGCGTGCGCGGCTTCGTCATCAACCGCTTTCGCGGCGACATCAGGCTGCTCGAACCGGGCCTCGACTGGCTGCGCGCGCAGACGGGCAAGCCGGTATTCGGCGTGCTGCCGTACCTGCACGGGCTGATGCTCGATGCCGAGGACATGCTGCCGTCGCAGGCGCGCAGCGCCGCCGCGCGCGGCGATGCCGGCGTGCTGCGCGTGGTGGTGCCCGCCTTGCCGCGGATCAGCAACCATACCGATTTCGACCCGCTGCGTGCGCATCCGCAGGTCGAGTTCACGTACTGGAAGAGCGGCCCGGTGCCGGACGCCGACCTGCTGATCCTGCCCGGCTCGAAGAGCGTGCAGCGCGATCTCGCGTGGCTGCGCGACGCGGGCTGGGACGCGGTGATCCGCCGGCACCTGCGCTATGGCGGCAAGGTGATCGGCATCTGCGGCGGGATGCAGATGCTCGGCCGCACGCTGGACGATCCGCTCGGCCTCGAAGGGGCGCCCGGCAGCGTGGCGGGGCTCGGGTTGCTCGATTTCGACACGACGCTGCAGCCGGACAAGACGCTGAAGAACGTGACCGGGCAGCTCGCGCTGCCGGGCGCGGCCGCGGTGCACGGCTACGAAATCCACATGGGCGACACGCGCGGGCCCGCGCTCGCGGCGCCCGCGCTGGAACTGGCGACGGGCGACGCACCGGGCGGCGTGCGCCCGGACGGCGCACGGTCGGCCGACGGGCAGATCCTCGCGACCTACGTGCACGGGCTGTTCGACGCGCCCGACGCGTGCGCGGCACTGCTCGCATGGGCGGGGCTCGACGGCGCGGAACGCATCGACTATCCGGCGCTGCGCGAGGCGTCGCTGGAGCGGCTGGCCGATTCGTTCGCCGAGCATCTCGACCTGCGCGCGCTGTACGCCGAGTTCCGCTGACGCATGGCGTGCCGGCCTGGCATTTTGCGGCGGATCGCGTACAACTCAGATGGGCGGAGGTCCGCCCGAAGGAGCGCGACGATGAAGGGTCGATGGTGGTTGAGTGTGCTGCTCGCGGTGCTGCTGGGCGCGTCGGCGTTTGCGCACGCGTGTGATTCGTATGCACCGGGCGGCGGGCCGGCCGGCTCGGGCGACGCCGCCCAGGGCAAGAGCGGCGGCTGAGGTTCGCAGGGGTGCAGGCATCGGGGCATGATCGGTCATGCCCTTTTTCATGATCCGATTCGTTCCATTCGGGAATCAGTTAAAGCCGAAATGCATATTTATTGGTCGAATCGATTCGAATAGAGTGCGATCCATTCCCATCCACTCACGAAGGAATTCGCCATGAACCCCAATCGCCTGAACGATCTCGGCGCGACGCTGCTGCGTGTCGCACTCGGCGTGCTGTACCTCGCGCACGTCGCGCAGAAGGTGTTCGTCTTCACGCTGCCCGGCACCGCGCAGTTTTTCGCGTCGATCGGCCTGCCGGGCTGGCTCGCGTATGTCACCACCGTCGTCGAACTGGCGGGCGGCCTCGCGCTGCTCGCGGGCTTCCGCGTGCGGATCGCCGCACTCGTGCTGCTGCCGTTCATGCTCGGCGCGGTGTCCGCGCATCTGCCGAACGGCTGGAGCTTCGCGTCGCCGAACGGCGGCTGGGAATACCCGGCGTTCTGGGCCGTCACGCTGGCCGTGCAGGCGCTGCTGGGCGGCGGTGCGTTCGCGCTCGGCGCACCGCGCGCCGCGACGCGGACCGCATAAACGGGGGGGCTTCGGCGCAACCCGTTCCGGTGACACCCCGTTTGCCGATATCATCGCTCCCTGTATCCGCAATCGAGCGGCGCCTGCCAGGGCGGCAGGCGCCGCACGGCTTTTTCGGGGGAATTCATGACGGTCATCGTGGTGGCGAATCCGAAGGGCGGCGTGGGGAAGAGCACGCTGTCCACCAATCTTGCCGGCTATTTCGCGGCGCAGGGCGCATGGGTCGCGCTCGCCGATCTGGACCGGCAGCAGTCCGCGCATGCGTGGCTCGACCTGCGGCCGGCCGGCCTGCCGCCGATCGAGGCGTGGGAGCTCGACCCGGATGCGCCGTCGAAGCCGCCGCGCGGCCTCGAATATGCGGTGATCGACACGCCGGCCGGGCTGCACGGCAACCGGCTCAACGTCGCGCTGCAGCTCGCCGACAAGGTGATCGTGCCGCTGCAGCCGTCGATGTTCGATATTCTCGCGACCCAGCAGTTTCTGGAGCGCCTCGCCGGCGAGAAGGCCGTGCGCAAGGGCAGCGTCGAGGTCGGGATCGTCGGGATGCGGGTCGACGCGCGCACGCGCTCGTCCGACCAGCTGCACCGTTTCGTCGAAGGGCTCGGGCTGCCGGTGCTCGGCTACGTGCGCGACACGCAGAACTACGTGCAGATTGCCGCGCACGGCCTGACGCTGTGGGACGTCGCGAAGAGCCGCGTCGAGAAGGATCTCGAGCAGTGGCGGCCGATCGTCGAATGGGCCGAGCGCCGTGCACCGAAAGCGGAGAAGGTCGCGAAGGCGTCCTGAGCGCGCGAGGCGAACCCGCGCGGCGCAGCCGGTCGAATTCGGTCGGTTCCCGCTCCAATGAAGAAGGGCCTGATTCGGCAGCGTGCCGGATCAGGCCCTTCGTACGTATGCGGCTGCGCGGCTTCGGCCGCCCCGGCGCGCGGGGCGCCGCGGCAGCGATCCGGCGCGCCGCGATACGCCGGCCGCCGCGTGAATCAGGTCCAGTTCTGCGTCGGCACGTGGTCGCGGTGGCCCTTGATCTTGTTGCCTTCGTCGATGAACACGAGCTTCGGCTTCCAGCCGGCCTGCAGCTCGGCTTCGTCGACCATCGCGAACGCAGCGATGATCACGAGGTCGCCGAGTTGCGCGCGGCGCGCGGCCGAGCCGTTCAGCGAGATCATCCCGCTGCCGCGCTCGCCCTTGATCGCGTAGGTCGAGAAGCGCTCGCCGTTGTTGATGTTCCAGATGTCGATCCGTTCGTTTTCGATCAGGCCCGCCGCTTCGAGCAGGTCTTCGTCGATCGCGCACGAGCCTTCGTAATGCAGCTCGCAGTGCGTGACGGCCGCGCGGTGGATCTTCGATTTGAGCATGTGGCGCTGCATGGTATCTCCGTGATGCGTGTGAGGCGAGGGCGGGCGGCCCGTCAGATTTCCAGGTTGTCGATCAGGCGCGTCGCGCCGAGCTTCGCGGCCGCGAGCACGACGAGCGGCTCGCCGGCTTCGAGCTCGGCGGCGCTCGGCGCGATCAGGTTCGCGCGGCGGCGGATCGCGATGTAGTCGGGCGCCCAGCCGCGCTCGGCCAGATGCGTGCGCGCGTGCTGCTCGAGCGTGCCGAGGTCGCGCTCGCCGCCGAGCACGCTCTCGCGCACGCGTTGCAGCGTCTTCGCGAGCTCGGGCGCTTCCTTGCGCTCGTCGGTCGTCAGGTAGCGGTTGCGCGACGACAGCGCAAGGCCGTCCTCGTCACGCACGGTCTCGGCCGCGATGATCTCGACCGGCAGCGCGAGCTGCTGGCACATGCGGCGCACGATCATCAGCTGCTGGTAATCCTTCTTGCCGAACACGGCGACGCGCGGCTGCACGCAGGACATCAGCTTGGTGACGACCGTGCACACGCCGGCGAAGAAGCCGGGGCGGAACTCGCCCTCGAGAATCCCGCCGAGGTCGTCGGGCGGCAGCACGCGGTACTCCTGCGGCTCCGGATACATGTCGCGCTCGGTCGGCGCGAACAGCACGTAGACGTTTTCCTTCTGCAGCTTCTCGATATCGTCCTGCAGCGTGCGCGGATATTTGTCGAAATCCTCGTTCGGGCCGAACTGCAGCCGGTTGACGAAGATGCTCGCCACGACCGGGTCGCCGTGCTGGCGCGCGAGGCGCATCAGCGACAGGTGACCTTCGTGCAGGTTGCCCATCGTCGGCACGAACGCCGTGCGGTTCTGTCCGCGCAACTGGTCGCGCAGTTCCTGGATCGAGCTGATGACTTTCATGATCGGGTAGCGGGTTCCTCGCGCAGGCGCGCGTTGGCGCCGCAACAGCGGCGTCGGGGTCGAAGCGGAGAACGCCGGCGCGCGGGCGGCGCATCGGGCGTCGGCGGATTGTAGAGGATTTGGCCGCCGGACGCATCGAAAAAAGTACGATCGTTCACTTTTTACGCGGGCGCGCCGCAGGCAGTCCGCGCGGGCGGGCCCGGCGGCGGGATGCGGCGTGTTTCGGTGTGCGGGGTGAGGCGGGGGCGGCGGGCGCCTTACGCGGGCAGGTACGCGAGGCGCACGTAGATCGGCGCGAACGGTTCGGGCTGCGTGATCTCGACGAGCGATTCGCGCGCGAGTTCGAGCATCGCGATGAAGTTCACGACCACGACCGGCACGCCGCGCGACGTGTCGAACAGGTCGGCGAACTCCATGAAGCGTGCGTTCTGCAGCTTGCGCAGGATCAGGCTCATGTGTTCGCGCACCGACAGCTCCTCGCGGGAGATCTTGTGGTGCTGGACGAGCTTCGCGCGCTTGAGCACGTCGGCCCACGCGGCGCGCAGGTCGTCCGAGTTCACGTCGGGAAAGCGCGGCGTGATGCTCTGCTCGATGTAGACCTCGGCGCGCAGGAAGTCGCGGCCGAGCTGCGGCAACTGGTCGAGACGTTGCGCGGCGAGCTTCATCTGCTCGTATTCGAGCAGGCGGCGCACGAGTTCCGCGCGCGGATCCTCGGCTTCCTCGCCCGTGTCGGCCTTCTTGACCGGCAACAGCATCCGCGACTTGATCTCGATCAGCATCGCGGCCATCAGCAGGTATTCGGCGGCCAGCTCGAGGTTCGACGTGCGGATCTGGTCGACGTAACCCAGATATTGCGCGGTGACCTGCGCCATCGGGATGTCGAGCACGTTGAAGTTCTGCTTGCGGATCAGGTACAGCAGCAGGTCGAGCGGGCCTTCGAACGTCTCGAGGAACACCTCGAGCGCATCGGGCGGGATGTAGAGGTCCTGCGGCAGCTTGAAGAGCGGCTCGCCGTACAGGCGTGCGAACGCCGCGACACCGTCGACCGTGTCGGGCGTCGAATCGGCGCCCGCGGGCGCGGCGATCGCGTCGTCCTGCCGGGCGGCGCTGGCCTCGTCGGCGGCGCTCACGTCGTCAGAAGTTCTGGTAGTAGACGTAGGACGTTTGCTTCACGCGCGATTCCTGCTGCTCGGCACGCTCGTCGAGGTCGATCGGCTGCTTGTCCCACAGCAGGGAGCGGCCCTTGCGCTGCTCTTCTTCGAGCGTCGGCTTCTGTTGCTTGAGCTGGTTCAGGAATTGCGTGACGTCGGACTGGTACGGCATGGCTTGGCTTTCCGTTTCGGGCGGCGCACGATGCGCCGGATTCGCGATGGCGGGATTTTACCGCATCGCGGGGAACAGCCGGCGGCAATCGCGCGTCGAATCCGCTGGCCGGTGCCCGCGGCGCGGCCGGCCGCGCCCGTGCGCGCGTCGTTGCGCGCAAGCGTCAAAGCGGGGCCCGCGCGGGCAGGGCCGCCGCCTTGTGGTCAAATACAGGGTTTTCCACGGAATCACGACAACCGAGGGTGAGGTCATATTTGGCGGGTCACGCGAACCAGCAAGCACACACGACGCATGAGACGAGCCCGCGCGCGGCCCGACACCCCGGTCGTCGCGCACGGCGCGGCGCCGGTGCGGCGGCCCGGGCAGCCCTCGTCGGCTGTCTCGCCGCGTTCGTCGTGCTGCCGGCCTACGCGAAGTACGACGTCGACATCGACGCGCCGCGCTCGATCCGCAAGCTCCTCAAGGCCCATCTCGACATCGCGCGCTTCGCGAAGCGCGACGACATCAGCGACGACCAGTTCGACTTCCTCGTGACCGCGACACCGCAGCAGGTGCGCGACCTGACCGCGACGGCCGGCTATTTTTCGCCGGTCGTGCGCACCGACGTGCGCACGCGCGACGGCAAGCGGGACGTGCGCGTCGCCGTCGATCCGGGGCCGCAGACCGTCGTGTCGACGGTCGACCTGACGTTCAAGGGCCCGGTCGGCACCGAGGATCCGAAGCAGGAGGCCGCGACCCGCTTCGCGTTTTCGCTGAAGCCGGGCGACCCGTTCACGCAATCGGACTGGGACGTCGCGAAGGGCGCGGCGCTCAGGCAATTGCAGGCGCGCCGCTACCTGGGCGCGAAGATCGCGTCGTCGGAGGCGCGCATCGACCCGCGCACGCAGCGCGCGACGCTGGCCGTCACGTTCGACAGCGGCCCGACATTCACGATCGGCAAGGTCGATGTCGATGGCGTGCGCCGCTACCCGGAGAAGATCGTCACGAACGTCAATCCGCTGTCGGAAGGCGAGATCTACGACGTGCAGCGGATCACCGAGCTGCAGCGGCAACTGCAGAACACGCCGTACTACGCGAGCGTCGCGATCGACGTCGGCGACGATACGTCGAAGCCCGAGCGTACGCCCGTGCACGTGAAGGTCAGCGAGTTCCCGTACAACAACATTCGCGGCGGCGTCGGCTACGCGACCGATACGGGCCCGCACGTGCAGGGCTCCTACACGTATCTCGACACGTTCGGCGCCGCGTGGCCGTTCACCGTGTCGGGCCGGCTCGACCAGATCCAGCAGTACGGCCAGGTCCAGCTGTCGATGCCGCCCGGCGCGAAAGGGTGGACCAACAGCGTGCTCGCGTCGTACACGAACACCAACGTGTCGGACACGCGCATCTACAGCGCGCGGGTCGGCGTGCAGCGCACGCGCACCGGCCAGTTCATCGACTACGCGTACTCGCTGATGTTCTACCAGGACCGGCTCGACCAGAACGGCGCCGGCCCGACCACGAGCCGCGCGCTGGTGCCGCAGTGGGCATGGACGCGCCGCAACGTCGACGATCCGCTGTTCCCGCGCTCGGGCAACCTGATCCACGCGGAGGCCGGCTTCGCGATCAAGGGCGTGTTGACCGACCAGACCTTCATCCGCGGTTACGCGCGCGGCCAGCAGTACGTGCCGATCGGCAAGCGCGACCTGTTCGTGTTCCGCGCGGAGCTCGGCGGCGTGTTCACGAGCGGCAGCTCGACCGGCGTGCCGGCATCGCTGCTGTTCCGCGCGGGCGGCTCGAACTCGGTGCGCGGCTACGGTTACCAGAGCATCGGCAACAGCGTCGCCGGCTCCGTGCTGCCGACCAAGTACCTGATGACGGGCACCGCCGAATACCAGCACTGGTTCAACCGCGACTGGGGCGCCGCGACCTTCTTCGACATCGGCACCGCGACCGATGCGTGGGGCGAGCGCGTGTTCTACCCGGGCGTCGGCATCGGCGCGCGCTGGCGCAGCCCCGTCGGCCCGATCAACGTCGACGTCGCGTACGGACTGCGCAACCACAGCGTGCGCCCGTACCTGACGCTCGGCATCGCCTTCTGACCTTGTTGCACGAGCCACGACGAACCGCATGACGAAGGACCCGAACGACACGCCGCCGCCGAACGATCCGGACTCGCCCGAGCGCGCGCCCGGTGCGCCGCCGCGCGGGCCGCGGCGCGGGCGTGCGGGCCGGATCGTCGCGTGGACGCTCGTGACGGCCGTGCTGCTCGTCGTGCTGGCGGCCGGGCTCGTGCTGGCCGCGGCGACGACCGAGCGCGGCACGCGGCTCGCGTGGCAGACGGCCGTGCGCGTACTCGGCGGCCGGCTGGCGGGCACGCTGGACGGCGGCGCGCTCGCGACCGGCGTGCGGCTGCGCGGCTTCGCATGGACGAGCCCCGGCGGCACGAGCACCGAAGTGCGGATCGACCGGCTCGAGGGCCGCTGGGTGCTGACCCGCGCGCCGTGGCGGCTGTCGGTCGCTTACCTGCGCGCGGGCACGGTCGACGTGCGGATCGTGCCGGGGCCGTCGAAGCCGGCCGCGACGCCGCAGGACCTGAGCCTGCCGCTGCAGTTGCGGATCGACGACCTGCGTGTCGACCACCTGGCGATCCACGAAGGCGGCTCGACGACGCAGCTCGACCATCTCGCGCTGAACGGCCGCAGCGACGGCCGTCACCATGAACTCGCGCTCGATGGCGTCGACACGCCGTACGGCGCGCTGACCGCGCGCGCGAAGCTCGACGGCGCGAAGCCGTTCGCGCTGACGGGCAACGCGACCTACGTGGGCAAGCTGGCCAACGAAGCGGTCAACGCGAGCGCGAACGTATCGGGTTCGCTCGAAGCGCTCGTCGCCGACGTGACCGCGAGCGGGATGAAACTGAACGGCCGCGCGCACGTCGAGGCCGCGCCGTTCGGCACGGTGCCGCTCACGCGCGCGTCGCTCGCGTTCGATCACGTGAACCCGCAGGCGATCGCGCCGGGCGCGCCGGCCGCCGATCTCGCGGTGCGCGCGGAGCTGGCGCCCGTGACCGCGCCGGCCGGCACTGCCCCGGCGAAGGGGTTCGCGGTGACCGGCCCCGTGTCGATCGTCAACGCGAAGCCCGGCACGTTCGGCGAGCACCTGCTGCCGGTCGTCGACGCGCATGCGACCGTCCATCTCGACGCGCACGCGCAGCGAATCGACGGCCTCGCGCTGAAACTGATCCGCGACGGCAGCGTGACCGGCAACGGCACGCTGACGGGCGGCAAGGGCCGCTTCGACCTGAAGGTCGCGAATCTCGACCTGAACGCCTTCATTGCCGAGTTGCGGCCGATGCGCCTGGGCGGGCCGCTCGGCGTGACGCTCGCCGGCGACGTGACGACCGTCGATTTCGACCTGAACGATCCGAAGCTCGCGCTCGGCGCGCGTGCGAAGGTCGCGCTGACGCCGCAGCAGACGGTGCTGACCGATGCACGCGTGACGGCGGGCAAGGGCCGTATCGACCTGACCGGCGTGTTCCGTCACGATGCGCATTCGAGCTACGACGCGAAGGCGACGCTGACCGCGTTCGATCCGCTGCTGCTCGCGGCGATGGGCGCGCCGAAGGCCGGTAGCGGCAAGCCGGCGGCAAAAGTGGCCAAAACAGCGACCAAAACAGCGACCAAAACCGCCGCCGCGGCCAAGGCGCCGGCCAGGCGCGGCGAGACGCGCGTATCGGGCACGCTGACGGCATCCGGCGCGTTCGCGCCGCAGGTGTCGACGAAGGCGACCTTCAAGCTCGGCGACAGCCTGTACGACGGCGTGCCGCTGACCGGCGCGGGCGTCGTGCAGTTCGCCGGCTCGCGGATCCTGCCGAGCAATGCGACGCTGTCGATCGCGGGCAACCACGTCGATCTGCGCGGCAGTTTCGGCGCGCCGGGCGACCGGCTGCGCTTCGTCGTCGACGCACCGGAGCTCGACCGGCTCGGCTTCGGCGTGCAGGGGCTCGTGCAGGCGCAGGGCGAGCTGACCGGCAGCTTCGCGCATCCGAACGTGACGGCCACCTACAAGGCCCAGCACGTCGTGGTCGGCTCGAACCGGATCGGTGCCGCGCAGGGGCGCGCCGACATCCGCGACGGCGCGCACGGCGCGCTCGTATTCACGGCCGACGCGACCGACATCGCACTCGGCTCGCTGCAACTGAAATCGCTGCGCGCGAACCTCGACGGCACGCGCGCGAAGCACACGCTCGACGCGTCGGCGATGGGGACGGCCGGCGGCCGCGTGATCGACCTGACGCTCGCGGCGAACGGCGGCGTGGTCGAGAGCCGCGACGGAACGCGCTGGGACGGCACCGTCACGCGCCTCGCGAACCGCGGCACGCCGGCGGTGGCGCTGCAGGCGCCGCTTGCGGTGTCGGCCGGCGCCGGCCGCGTGACGCTCGGCGCGACGCGGCTCACGCTCGAAGGCGCGGCGATCGACCTGAAGTCGTTCGTGTTCGACCACGGCCAGATGCGCTCGGCAGGTGCCGTGCGCGATGCATCGGTCGCCCGTTTCCTCGAGATCCGCCAGGAACTGACGGGCCAGCGGCCGCCGGTGCGCACCGACGTCGTGCTCGATGCCGACTGGGATTTCTCGCTCGGCGCGAACGCGACGGGCTACGTGCAGGTGAAGCGGCGCGGCGGCGACGTGACGATCGAGACCGGGCGCGGTATTGCGTCGCTCGGGCTGACCGACCTGTCCGCGCGCGCGAGCTTTGCACCCGGCAACCGGCTCAACGTGGTGGCGCTCGCGAAGGCGAACCGGGTCGGCACGCTCGACGCGAACGTCACCGTGCCGTTCGCGCTGCGCGACGGCGTGTTCGGCGTCGTCGACGACGGCCCGCTGTCGGGCCGCATCGACGCCGACATTCCGTCGCTGAAGGCGACCGGCAACCTGTTCGGGCCGAGCTACCTGCTCGGCGGGCGCGCGGCGTTGAAGCTGACGGTCGCGGGCACGCCGGTGAAGCCGAACGTGTCGGGGATGCTGACCGGCGACGACCTGTCCGCGACGCTCGTCGATCAGGGCGTGCAGCTGAAGGACGGCATCGTGCGCGTGAAGCTCGCGGAGAACCTCGTCGAATTCCAGCAGGTCGAGTTCCACGGCGGCGACGGAACGCTGCGCGCGATCGGCCGCGTGCGTCTCGACGGCGAGGCGCCCGACCTGACCGCGAGCATCGTCGCGGACAAGCTCGAGCTGTTCGCGGCGCCGGATCGCAAGCTGTCGCTGTCGGGCAAGGCGACCGTCGCGAACGACGGGCCGCGCGGCGCACTGTCGATCGACGGCAAGTTCGTCGTCGACCGCGCGCTGTTCGACCTGCCGGAGGAGTCGGCGCCGCACCTGTCCGACGACGTCGTGATCGTGCGCCCGGACGGCACGGTGCGCGGCGACGTGCAGACCGGTACGGCGGTCGCGAAGCCGCAGAAGGTCGAGGACAAGCCGGCGCCGTCGCTCGCGCCGCGCGCGAACATCGACATCGGGCTCGGCAACAACTTCCGCTTCAAGGGGCACGGCGCGGATCTCGGCCTGCGCGGCACGATCACCGTGATGAGTGCGCCGGGCGTGCCGCTGCGCGCGGTCGGCAACGTGCGCGTGACGGAAGGCTCGACGTATACGTCGTTCGGCCGCAAGCTCGCGGTCGAGAACGGCTTCTTCACGTTCAACGGCCCGGTGTCGAATCCGGGCGTGAACATCCTCGCGATGCGGCGCAACCAGGAGGTCGAGGCTGGCGTGCAGGTCACCGGCACGATCCAGTCGCCGACGGTCAAGCTCGTGTCCGAGCCGAACGTCACCGACAACGAAAAGCTGTCGTGGCTGCTGTTCGGGCACGGCACCGACCAGGGCAACAACGTCGGTCAGCAGAACGCGATGACCGCCGCGCTCGGGCTGCTCGGCAGCGCGACCGGCAAGCGCGTCGCGCAGAGCATCGGTCTCGACGAATTCTCGATCGGCCGCAGCGACGTCGGCCTGACCGATGCGCAGGTCGTGCAGATCTCGAAGGCAATCAACGAGCGCTTCGTGCTCGGTTACGAGCAAGGGCTGCAATCGGCGAGCAACGCGTTCAAGGCGACGATCAACCTGACGCGCTTCTGGTCGGTGTCCGCGTACGGCGGCACGTTCCAGGGCGTCGACCTGAACTACACGCGGCGTTTCGATCGCTGGTTCGGCCAGCGGTGACGAAGCGGGCGCCTGGCCGGTCGGCCACGCGCGCCGGCGCTCCGGTTCGCGCGTGCGCACGCGCCGAAGCCTGCCCGCGTAGCGGCGAGCGTCACGCCGACCTGCAACCACCGGCCGCGGCGCCGCTCGCGGCCGCCCATGAAAAAGCCCCGCACGTGGTGCGGGGCTTCTTGTGCAAGCAGCGGCGCGTGCGGCTTACTTAACGCGCATGCCGGGCTTCGCGCCGCTGTGCGGCTCGAGGATGTAGAGGCCCGGCTCGGCCTTCTCGTCGGCCGCCGACGCGGCGAGCACCATCCCTTCGGACAGCCCGAACTTCATCTTGCGCGGCGCGAGGTTCGCAACCATCACCGTCAGCTTGCCGACGAGCTGCTCGGGCTGGTACGCGGACTTGATGCCCGAGAACACGTTGCGGGTCTTTTCCTCGCCGACGTCGAGCGTGAGCTGCAGCAGCTTGTCGGAGCCCTCGACGGCCTGGCACGCGACGATCTTCGCGATGCGCAGGTCGATCTTCGCGAAATCGTCGATCGAGATCGGACCGTCGTCGGCGCCGTTCGCCGCAGCCACCTTCGCGTTCGCCTTGGCGTTTTTCGCGTCCTTCGCGGCGTTGGCGGCGGTTGCTCCCGCGGCAGCGGCGCCGGCGGCCTCGGCCTGCAGCGAATCGCGGTTCGCGGCGAGCAGCGCGTCGATCTGCTTCGGATCGACCCGCGTCATCAGGTGCTGGTACGCCTTGATCGGCTGCGCGGACGACAGCGGCTTCGCGGCGTCGGCCCACGTGAGCGGCGCGATCCCGAAGAAGGCCTCGACGGCTTCGGCCACGCGCGGCATCACCGGCTTCAGCGCGAGCGACAGCAGGCGGAACGCCTCGAGGCTCACGCTGCAGGTTTCGTGCAGCGCGACCGCGTTGGCCGGATCCTTCGCGAGTTCCCACGGCTTCGCGCCGTCGACGTACGCGTTCACTTCGTCCGCGAGCTCCATCGTCTGGCGCAGCGCGCGGCTGTATTCGCGCGCTTCGTAGTGCGCGGCGATCGCCGGAATCGCGTCGCGCAGCGTCGCGACGAGCGGATGGTTCATCGCGCTGTCCTGCACGCGGCCGTCGAAACGCTTGAGCAGGAAGCCGGCCGCGCGGCTCGCGATGTTCACGTACTTGCCGACGAGGTCGCTGTTCACGCGCGCCTGGAAATCGTCGAGGTTCAGGTCGATGTCTTCCATCGTCGCGTTCAGCTTCGCGGCGAAGTAGTAGCGCAGCCATTCCGGGTTCAGGCCCGTGTCGATGTAGCTCTGCGCGGTGATGAACGTGCCGCGCGACTTCGACATCTTCGCGCCGTCGACCGTCAGGAAGCCGTGCGCGAACACGTTGGTCGGCGTGCGATGGCCCGAGAACTCGAGCATCGCCGGCCAGAACAGCGTGTGGAAATACAGGATGT
Organism: Burkholderia sp. Bp9099; assembly: GCF_003857805.1. Taxonomy (NCBI): domain Bacteria; kingdom Pseudomonadati; phylum Pseudomonadota; class Betaproteobacteria; order Burkholderiales; family Burkholderiaceae; genus Burkholderia; species Burkholderia sp. Bp9099. The sequence goes on along the minus strand of NZ_QTPU01000027.1, from coordinate 47,342 downwards.
CCTTGCCGATGAAGTGGTACTGCTCGGCCTTCGTGCCCGGGCGGATCCACGCATCGAAGTCGATGCCGTTGCGGTCGCACAGGTTCTTGAAGCTCGCGTAGTAGCCGACCGGCGCGTCGAGCCACACGTAGAAGTACTTGCCGGGCGCGCCCGGGATCTCGAAGCCGAAGTACGGCGCGTCACGCGAGATGTCCCAGTCGGCGAGCCTGGCCTCGCCGGCGTCGCCGAGCCATTCACGCATCTTGTTGGTCGCTTCGGGCTGTGCGAGTCCGCTGACCCATTCGCGCAGGAACGACTCGCAGCGCGGATCGGACAGGCGGAAGAAGTAGTGCGTCGAGGTCTTGCGCACCGGCGTCGCACCGGACACGACCGAGTACGGGTTCAGCAGTTCGGTCGGCAGGTAGGTCGAACCGCACACTTCGCAGTTGTCGCCGTACTGGTCCTTCGCGTGGCACTTCGGGCATTCGCCCTTGATGAAGCGGTCCGGCAGGAACATTTCCTTGACCGGGTCGTACGCCTGTTCGATCTCGCGCTCGGCGATCAGGTCGTTTTCCTTCAGCGCGAGGTAGATCTTCTCGCTCAGCACGCGGTTCTCGTCCGAGTCGGTCGAGTAGAAGTTGTCGAACGACACGCCGAAGCTGTCGAAGTCGCGCTTGTGCTCGGTCCACACGCGCTCGATCAGCTGCTTCGGCGTCAGGCCTTCCTTCTCCGCGCGCAGCATGACCGGCGTGCCGTGCGTGTCGTCGGCGCCGATGTAGTAGACCTCGTGACCGTGCATTCGCAGCGTCCGCACCCAGATGTCGGTCTGGATGTACTCGACCAGGTGGCCGATGTGGATCTGGCCGTTGGCATAGGGCAGTGCGGACGTAACGAGGATCTGGCGGCTGCCTTGCGGCGCCGCAGCCTGCACGGAAGTGAGGTCGGATGCGGACATAGGGTCTGTAGAAGAACGGCGGAAACGACGGAAACTGCGATTCTAGCAGGGGCGCGCGCAGGTCAGCCGGCGTGGGCGCCGTGGATCGGGCGCCGGAAGGGGCGGGGCCGCGGCGGCGGCGTGCCCGGCGGTGCGATGCTGCGATGCAGCAGGCGAATTCCGGGCAAAAAAAACCGGGGCGAATTCGGCCCCGGAGCAACAACGACAAGAGGAGAATGGTGACGCGCCGGCAGCGCCAGCCGCGTACCGTAAAGACAGACCGCGGGTCGCGACAGAAGTTCGAAATTTTTTTCGATTTGTTACGGAGCCCGCTGAAAGCCTTGTGCGGCGGGGGCGCGCGCCCGGCGCGCGACCCCGTTTCCTCTCGCGACGATGCTTACTGCTGGGCCGCGCGCAGGTAGATCTCGACGCGGCGGTTTTGTGCGCGGCCGGCTTCGGTCGCGTTGTCCGCGATCGGGTTCGACGGGCCCATGCCCTGTGCCGCCAGGCGGCCGCCGGCGACGCCACGCTGCACCAGCGCGTTGACGACGCTCTGCGCACGGTTCTGCGACAGCGTCTGGTTCAGCTGCTGCGAACCCGTGCTGTCCGTGTAGCCGACGACCGACGCCGTCACTTGCGGGTTCTGGTTCAGCGTCGTCGCCAGGTCGTTCAGCAGCGGCGTGAAGGCCGGCGTGATCGCGTACTGGTTGGTCGCGAACGTCACCGAGCTCGGCACGTTCAGCTTCAGCGAGCCGTCCGGCTGCTCGGTCACCTGCGTGCCCGTCTTGGCTGCCGACGGCGCGAGCTTGTTCTTGATCGCCTGCCAGTTGTAACCCGTCACGCCGCCGACCAGTGCGCCGACGCCCGCGCCGATCGCCGCGCCCTTGCCGCCGCCGGCCAGCGCGCCGATGCCTGCGCCGAGCGCTGCGCCCGTGCCGGTCCCGACGGCCGTGTTGTTGCCTTGCTGCGTGGCGCAGCCTGCCAGCAGTGCGCCGGCCAAGGCGAAGACGGACAGGCGAGTCGCGATTTTCATGTTCATCTTGAATTCCTCTCTTGGTTGAACGAGTCGACAACGACGACAAACAACAGTTACGGCTCCCGGCACGGACGCCCGAAAAAGGTGGGCAGGCCCGTGCCCGCGGCAGCCGCCGAGGCGGCTGCATGCCCTGTTCGCCAGCGTGGCTGTTCCGGACAGGGTGATGCGTCAGCCTCTACAATATAGGCGGTTCGTGGCCGATTTGGCCCCATAGCATGCCGCACGCGAAGATTGCTCCGCCGCGCGCGTTCGCGCAATGGCGTGCAACAGATTCTTTCACTTTTCCCGATTTTCGCAGCGTTATTTGATATTTCTTGACGTTTGCGCGAGAGAAAAACGTTTTCACGGAGTTTCGATGAGCATTGACCGGGCACAAGTCGACGCCGCATTGGCGGCTGTCGTCGACCCCAATACGGGCCGTCCTTACGCGGCGAACAAGGGCGTGCGCAACGTCGCGATCGACGGCGACGCCGTGGCGGTCGACGTGGTGCTCGGCTATCCCGCGCGCAGCCAGCACGACGACGTGCGCGCGCGCATCGCCGCTGCGCTGAAGGCCGTGCCGGGCGTGCGTGACGCACGCGTCGCCGTGTCGCAGGAGATCGTCGCGCACACGGTGCAGCGCGGCGTGAAGCTGCTGCCGAACGTGAAGAACGTCGTCGCGGTCGCGTCGGGCAAGGGCGGCGTCGGCAAGAGCACGACGGCCGTCAACCTCGCGCTCGCGCTCGCCGCGGAAGGCGCGTCGGTCGGCATTCTCGACGCCGACATCTACGGTCCGTCGCTGCCGACCATGCTCGGCATTCACGGCCAGCGGCCCGAGTCGCCCGACAACCAGTCGATGAACCCGCTGGTCGGCCACGGGCTGCAGGCGAACTCGATCGGCTTCCTGATCGAGGAAGACAACCCGATGGTGTGGCGCGGCCCGATGGCGACGTCGGCGCTCGAGCAGCTGCTGCGACAGACCAACTGGCGCGAGCTCGACTACCTGATCGTCGACATGCCGCCGGGCACGGGCGACATCCAGCTCACGCTCGCGCAGCGCGTGCCGGTGACCGGCGCCGTGATCGTCACGACCCCGCAGGACATCGCGCTGCTCGACGCGAAGAAGGGCCTGAAGATGTTCGAGAAGGTCGGGATTCCGATCCTCGGTATCGTCGAGAACATGAGCATCCACGTGTGCTCGAACTGCGGCCACGAAGAGCACATCTTCGGCGCGGGCGGTGCCGAGCGGATGGCGCAGGACTACGGCGTGACCGTGCTCGGCAGCCTGCCGCTCGACATCGCGATCCGCGAGCGCGCCGACAGCGGCACGCCGACGGTCGCGGCCGAACCGGACGGCGCGCTGGCGCGGCGCTATCGCGACATCGCGCGCGGGGTCGCGCTGGCGATCGCCGAGCGCGCACGCGACATGACGTCGAAGTTCCCGTCGATCGTTGTTCAAAATACGTAAAACCCTTGCGGGGCGGGGCCTCACGCTGTTTACGGCGCCGCGAGGCGCGGTATCATGGCGACTTTTCCCGGGTCCCTTTACCCGCCCGGCATGGCCGCCGTGTCAAATGGCCGCCAGCCGGCATGAGGATCGAATGAACCAACGACATCACGGCGTGCGCGCCGGCCGCGCGCGGCGCGCGCTGCTGGCCGCCGCCGCGCTGGGCCTGCTGGCCGGCTGTACCTCTTTTTCCTCGTCGCACGAAAAGCGTGCCGACGCGCAGTTGCAGCCGACCGTCGGCTCGCAGGCGCGCGGCGCGGTGACGTTCGTCGAACGCCCGGATGGCGTCCAGGTCACGTACAACCTGGCCGGCCTGCCGCCGAACAGCGATCACGCGCTGCAGGTGCACGAGCGCGGCGACTGCAACGCGGGCGACGGCTCGAGCGCCGGCCAGGTGTTCGCGCCGGCCGCCGACCGGCTGCGCGCGGGCGCGCGGGTCGCCGGCGATCTCGGCAACATCCATGCGGATGCGAACGGCGTCGCGGCCGGTTTCATCGTCGCGCCCGATCTGGCCCTCGACGGCGTGCGCTCCGCGCTGAACCGCGCGGCGCTGGTCCACCGCGACCCGAGCGATCCGGCGTTTCCGCAGCATGGCGCGGGACCCGCGCTCGCCTGTGGCGTGATCCGTTGACGGCCGCCGCGTACGCGAGCCGATGATCGCGTAAAATGTGCGCCTTTCCGGGTCGCCGCGTCGCGAGCGACCCTCCCTGACTGTCACGCAGCGTTTCCTGGCGCCCCGATATGAAACGACCCCAACGCTCACTTCGTCCGCTGTCCCCCGCGGGGACGGCCAGCCTTCTTGGGACGGCCCGGCGGAGGCTGGCATGAGCATCAAGTCCGACAAGTGGATTCGGCGCATGGCCGAAGAACACAAGATGATCGAGCCGTTCGTGCCCGATCAGGTCCGCGCGTCCGAGGACGGTCGCCGGATCGTCAGCTACGGCACGTCGAGCTACGGCTACGACATCCGCTGCGCGGACGAATTCAAGATCTTCACGAACATCAACTCGACGATCGTCGATCCGAAGAACTTCGACGAGGGTTCGTTTGTCGATTTCAAGGGCGACGTGTGCATCATCCCGCCGAACTCGTTCGCGCTGGCTCGCACCGTCGAATATTTCCGCATCCCGCGCACCGTGCTCACCGTCTGCCTCGGCAAGTCGACCTACGCGCGCTGCGGGATCATCGTCAACGTGACGCCGTTCGAACCCGAGTGGGAAGGCTACGTCACGCTGGAATTCTCGAATACCACGCCGCTGCCCGCGAAGATCTACGCGAACGAAGGTGTCGCGCAGGTGCTGTTCTTCGAAAGCGACGAAGTGTGCGACGTGTCGTACGCCGATCGCGGCGGCAAGTATCAGGGTCAGCGCGGTGTCACGCTGCCGAAAACCTGATCTGGTTGCATAACGTCTCACCAGTTTCCGGGTGACCGCTGCGCGTGACGCGCCGCGGTCGTTCTTTTTGGAGAATCGCCCATGAAGTTTCGTTTCCCCGTCGTCATCATCGACGAAGATTTCCGCTCCGAGAACATCTCGGGCTCCGGCATCCGGGCGTTGGCCGAAGCGATCGAGAAGGAGGGCGTCGAAGTCCTCGGCCTCACGAGCTACGGCGATCTGACGTCGTTCGCGCAGCAATCGAGCCGCGCGTCGTGCTTCATCCTGTCGATCGACGACGACGAACTCATGCTCGGCGAAACGGGCCCGGACGGCGAACTGCCCGAGCTCGCGACCGCGATCATCGAGCTGCGCGCGTTCGTCACCGAAGTGCGCCGCCGCAACGCGGACATCCCGATCTTCCTGTACGGCGAGACGCGCACGTCGCGGCATCTGCCGAACGACATCCTGCGCGAACTGCATGGCTTCATCCACATGTTCGAGGACACGCCGGAGTTCGTCGCGCGCCACATCATCCGCGAGGCGAAGGTCTATCTCGACTCGCTCGCGCCGCCGTTCTTCAAGGAACTGGTGAAGTACGCGGACGAAGGCTCGTACTCGTGGCACTGCCCGGGCCACTCGGGCGGCGTCGCGTTCCTGAAGAACCCGCTCGGCCAGATGTTCCACCAGTTCTTCGGCGAGAACATGCTGCGCGCCGACGTCTGCAACGCGGTCGACGAACTCGGCCAGCTGCTCGATCACACGGGCCCGGTCGCGGCGTCCGAGCGCAATGCGGCGCGCATCTTCAGCGCGGACCACCTGTTCTTCGTGACCAACGGCACGTCGACGTCGAACAAGATCGTCTGGCACGCGACGGTCGCTCCCGGCGACATCGTGCTGGTCGACCGCAACTGCCACAAGTCGATCCTGCACGCGATCACGATGACGGGCGCGATTCCCGTGTTCCTCACGCCGACGCGCAACCACTTCGGCATCATCGGGCCGATCCCGCGCGACGAATTCAAGCCGGAGAACATCCGCCGGAAGATCGAGGCGAACCCGTTCGCGCGCGAGGCGATGCGCCAGAACCCGGACATGAAGCCGCGCATCCTGACGATCACGCAGAGCACGTACGACGGCGTCGTCTACAACGTCGAGATGATCAAGGACCTGCTCGGCGACCTGCTCGACACGCTGCACTTCGACGAAGCGTGGCTGCCGCACGCGACGTTCCACGACTTCTACCGCGACATGCACGCGATCGGCGACGGCCGCCCGCGCACGGGCGCGCTCGTGTTCGCGACGCACTCGACGCACAAGCTGCTCGCCGGCATCTCGCAGGCGTCGCAGATCGTCGTGCAGGATTCGGAGAACCGCACGTTCGACAAGCATCGCTTCAACGAGGCGTACCTGATGCACACGTCGACGAGCCCGCAGTACGCGATCATCGCGTCGTGCGACGTCGCGGCCGCGATGATGGAGCCGCCGGGCGGCACCGCGCTCGTCGAGGAATCGATCGCCGAGGCGATCGACTTCCGCCGCGCGATGCGCAAGGTCGACGCCGAGTACGGCGACGACTGGTTCTTCAGCGTGTGGGGTCCGGACGACCTGTCGGAAGAAGGCATCGGCTCGCGCGACGACTGGATGCTGAAGCCGAACGACCACTGGCACGGCTTCGGCCCGCTGGCGGAAGGCTTCAACATGCTCGACCCGATCAAGGCGACGATCATCACGCCGGGGCTCGACGTCGACGGCGAGTTCGGCGAGACGGGCATTCCGGCCGCGATCGTCACGAAGTACCTGGCCGAGCACGGCATCATCGTCGAGAAGACCGGCCTGTACTCGTTCTTCATCATGTTCACGATCGGCATCACGAAGGGCCGCTGGAACTCGATGGTGACCGAGCTGCAGCAGTTCAAGGACGACTACGACAACAACCAGCCGCTGTGGCGCGTGCTGCCGGAATTCGTCGCGCAGCATCCGCGTTACGAGCGCGTCGGCCTGCGCGACCTGTGCACGCAGATCCACGACGTGTACCGCGCGAACGACATCGCACGCCTGACGACGGAGATGTACCTGTCGGACATGGAGCCGGCGATGAAGCCGTCGGACGCGTTCGCGAAGCTCGCGCACCGCAAGATCGACCGCGTGCCGCTCGACGAGCTCGAAGGCCGCGTGACGAGCATTCTGCTCACGCCGTACCCGCCAGGCATTCCGCTGCTGATCCCGGGCGAGCGCTTCAACAAGACGATCGTGAACTACCTGCGGTTCGCGCGCGACTTCAACGAACGCTTCCCGGGCTTCCACACCGATATCCACGGCCTCGTCGCGGAAGAGGTGAACGGGCGCGTCGAGTACTTCGTCGACTGCGTGCGCGACTGATGGCGACGCAGGGACGAATCCGGACGATACGCGCGGCGCTGGCCGCGCTCGTCGCCTGGGCGAGCTGGTCGGCAGGGCCGGCGGGGCTGAGCGTCGCGCATGCGGAAGTGGCGGCGGCCGACCCGATCGACGTCGCGATGCGGCAGTGTCTCGCGCGGCGCGACCGGTCGTCGACGGCCGGCCAGATCCAGTGCATGGGCGAAGCGCAGCAGCAGTGGCAGGCGGTGATGGACGGCGCGTACCAGCGCCTGTCGAACGACGCGCCGGCCGACGCGAAGCGCGGCTGGCAGGACAGCCAGCGCCGCTGGGTCACGTGGCGCAAGGATGAAATTCATCTGCTGAAGGCCGTGTACGACACGACGCGCGGCACGTCGTACGCGATGTCGAGCGCCGACATGCAGCTGCAGCCGGTGCGCGATCGCGCGTTGGCGCTGCGCGCGGCGGCCGACCGTTATGCACCGCCGCCTGCCGCCGTGCCGGTGGCGGCCACGAGCGGTGCGCAGGGCGGTACCCGTGGCGCGGCGGTCGCGGCGCCAAGCGCCGCCGCGGCAGCCGGCGGCAAGCCGGCGAACGCGCCGCGCGATCCGGCGGTCCGCCGCGTGCGGCCGTGCGTGCAGGATGCCGCATGCGAGCACGCGCTGTTCGACTTGAACCGCTATTACCAGAAGCTGCGTCGCAAGATGCCTGCGCATTCGGCCGCGACGCTCGTGCGCGCGCAACGCGCGTGGGAGGCGTTCCGCGATTCGACTGCGCCGCTCGTCGGCGAGGACGGCCGCGTCGACCTGATCGGCGCGCGCATCGCGACGATGAAGCGGCTGTCGGAGACGGCCGGCAACGACTGAGGATCGCCGCGATGCCGGTCATCCGGCGCGGCAACGCAAAACGGGCACCCGCGGGTGCCCGTTTGCATGTGGCGCGCCGCGTGGCGCTTACGCGGGCTGCTGCGTGTCCAGCCGGCCGAACCACGACGGCACGAGCGCGACCGCATCGTCGAGCGACGCGAGCACGTGCAGGCTCAGCGCGATGATCTCGGGCGTCGGCGCCTTCAGGTCGGGCACGGTGACGACCGATGCGCCGGCGCCGGCGGCCGATTGCGCGCCGAAATCGCTGTCCTCGAACGCGACGCACGCGTGTGCCGGCACGCCGAGGCGTTCGGCCGCGAGCCGGTACACGGCCGGGTCGGGCTTGCCGCGCGCGACTTCGTCGCCGCCCGCGATCGCGCGGAAGAACGGCAGTACGCCGACCGCGTCGAGCCGCGCACGGATCACGTCGCGCGCTGACGACGACGCGACCGCGCACGGAATGCCGGCCTGCGCGAGCGTCTCGAGCAACGCCAGCGCGCCGGACTTCAGCGGAAACTTCGGATGGGGTTCGGGCGCGGCGAGTTGCTCGCGCACGCGGATGCGCACGGCGTCGAACGTGTCGGGATGGCCGATCAGCCGCGCGAGAATCACCTGGCCTTCGGCGAACGAGCGGCCGACGATCTGCAGGTAGTCGATCTCGGTCAGCACGACGCCGTGCGCGTTCGACACGTCGATCCACGTGTTCATGATGGTCCGCTCGGAATCGACGAGCAGGCCGTCCATGTCGAAGAGCGCGGCGGAGAAGGTCATCGGCGGTGTCCGGAAACGGGAAAACGGAACAGCGGGGAAGGCGTCGGGCGGCGCGACGGCCGCCCGAATGAAGAACGGACGCCGAAGGCGTCCGCTCGTGACAGCGTGCTTACTTGCCGAGCGCGGCGCGCGCGGCCTTGACCGCCGCACGCACCTGATCGGGGGCCGTGCCGCCCGGGTGGTTGCGGCTCGCGACCGACCCTTCGAGCGTCAGGTAGCCGAACACGTCGTCGCCGATCAGGTGCGCGACGTTCGGCAGCTCCTGCTTCATTTCGTCGAGCGTCAGGTCGGCGAGATCGATCCCGCGGTCGTCGCAGATCTTCACCGCGTGCGCGACGGCTTCGTGCGCGTCGCGGAACGGCAGGCCGCGCTTCACCAGGTAGTCGGCGAGGTCGGTGGCGGTGGAGAAGCCCTGCAGCGCGGCCGCGCGCATCGCGTCCGGCTTCACGGTGATGCCCGCGACCATCTCGGCGAAGATCCGCAGCGTGTCGGCGACGGTGTCGACCGTGTCGAACAGCGGTTCCTTGTCTTCCTGGTTGTCCTTGTTGTACGCGAGCGGCTGGCCCTTCATCAGCGTGAGGAGCGCCATCAGGTGGCCGTTCACGCGGCCCGTCTTGCCGCGCGCGAGCTCGGGCACGTCCGGGTTCTTCTTCTGCGGCATGATCGAGCTGCCGGTGCAGAAGCGGTCGGCGATGTCGATGAAGCCGACGCGCGGGCTCATCCACAGCACGAGTTCCTCGGAGAAGCGCGACACGTGCGTCATCACGAGCGCGGATGCCGCCGTGAATTCGATCGCGAAGTCGCGATCCGACACCGCGTCGAGCGAGTTCGCGCAGATGCCGTCGAAGCCGAGCGTCTTCGCGACCGCGTGGCGGTCGATCGGATAGCTGGTGCCGGCGAGCGCGGCCGCGCCGAGCGGCAGGCGGTTCACGCGGGTGCGGCAGTCGCGCATGCGCTCGGCGTCGCGCGTGAACATCTCGACGTACGCGAGCAGGTGGTGGCCGAACGTGACCGGTTGCGCGACCTGCAGGTGCGTGAAGCCCGGCATGATCGTGTCCGCGTTCTGCTCCGCGAGGTCGATCAGCGCGCCGCGCAGGTCGTTCAGGAGGCCGCCGATGCGGTCGATCTCGCCACGCAGCCACAGACGGATGTCGGTCGCGACCTGGTCGTTGCGCGAGCGGCCCGTGTGCAGGCGCTTGCCGGCGTCGCCGATCAGCGCGGTGAGGCGCGCCTCGATGTTCAGGTGGACGTCCTCGAGATCCAGCTGCCATTCGAATTCGCCGCGCTCGATCTCGCCCTTGATCTGCGTCATCCCGCGTTCGATCGCGGCGAGGTCGTCGGCGCTGATGATCTTCTGCGCCGCGAGCATGCTCGCGTGCGCGAGCGAGCCGGCGATGTCGACGAGCGCGAGGCGCTTGTCGAAAAACACCGACGACGTGTAGCGCTTGACCAGCTCCGACATCGGTTCCGAGAAGCGGGCCGACCAGGCCTCGCCCTTTTTGTGCAGTTGGGACGTCATGGCGATTCTTCGAAGGGGAGTTGGGCGGCGTGCGCCGCCGAGGGAATCCCGCAATTCTAGCATTCGTGGGGCGGGCGGCCGACGCGTGCGCCGGCCGCGAACGGGCGCGGCTCACGGGGGGCTGCACGTCAGCGGTCCGATCCGCGGCAGCGTGCCGTCGTCCGGGCGCCGATACGCGAATGCGACGGCGCAGCCGCGGCCGTCGCCGGAGATTTCGAGGTGATTGTTCGCGACGAGGCCGTCGACGAAGGTCAGGCCGTCATAGCCGACGATCGTGCGCTGGCCGCTTTCGACGTGGCGAACCTCGAGCCCGGGCGGCAGCGGCGTGCCGTCCGGCGCGCGCAGCGCGATCGACGCGGCGCTGTAGCGGGTCACCGCGAAGTGCGCGAGCACGCCGGAGCGCGCCTGCGGCACGACGTCGAGCGTCGTGTCGGCGATCCGTGCGTCGGCGGGCAGCGCGGTGCCGTCGATCGCGACGCGATTGCTCTGATAGGCATTCAGGTCGGGCACGAGCAGGTAGCCGGCCCGGTCCGTCTCGCCGATCAGCCGGTTCTGGTGCAGCACGGGGACGCGCCCGGTGTCGGTCGAGACGAGCGCGAAACCGTCGTCGACGCGGCGCGCCGTCATCAGCCGGCCGTCCATCAGCACGAGCGCGCCCGTGACGTCGACCGACGCGTTGCCGCGCCCGTCGAACGATTGCGCGAGCAGCGCGACCTGGCCGGCGCGGCCGAGATACTGCAGTTGCCCCTGCGCGTAGCGGACGCCCGCGTTGGCGCCCGCCTGCACGTTCCAGCCGCCGCCGCCGCCGTAGTCGGGCGGCCGTGTCGCGTTCAGCGTGTAAGTCGAATCGCCGTTCTGCCGTCCGGCGTTCGTCGAGACCGACGTGTTGCCGTCGAGCCCGACGCTCAGGCTCACGAAGAAGCCGCGTGCGTCGTGCTGCCGGAAGTCCTGGAAGCCGCTGAACGTGATCGATGTCAGCCCGCCGAGATTGACCAGGTACGCGATCGAGCCGATGCGCGACGCGGCGACGCCGGGATACTTGAGGGCGAGATAGCTGAACGACAGGGTCTGCGCGCGCAGGAACGGGAACGAGATCGTGACGCGGTCGGTGGCGCGCGAGACCGGCACGCCTTCGCGGCTGCCGAGGTCGCTGTAGTCGCCGAAGGCGCGCAGCGTCTGCGCATCGATCGAGAAGCGCGGCGTCACGTACTGGTAGCCGACGCCGGCCTGCACGCCCGCGCGGCCCGGGGCGCTGACCGCGAGCGACGCATTCGCCACGCCGCGTTCGCCGAGGCGCGCGAGCGCGCCGGCACCTGCGTTGTAGACGCCGGCCGTCGCTTCCGCATGCGCCTCGACGGTCAGCCGCTCGCTGATGCCGTAGCGCAGCGAGCCGCTCGCCGCCGGTGTGCGCGCATAGTCGAACGAATCGTCGCCATAAGCGCGGCGCAGGAACCCGGCTTCCGCCGAATAGCTGGCGAGGCCCGGCGCGAGCAGGCGCGTATCGACGTACAGCGGAATGGACGTCGCGATCGAGCGGCCGAGCGCGTCGCGCGTGACGACCGTCGCGTTGCCGGCGCCGGTGATCCCGGGCACGCTGTTGATCACGAACGGCCCGCTCGGCACGTCGCCGCTGAACTGGCGCACGTTGTTCACGTACAGGTCGACCGAGGTCGGCACGACCGCGCTGCCGGACAGCGCAGGTACCGGAAACGTGACGAGGTCGGGGCGCAGGCCGAAGTTGCTGCGCCACTGCACGCCGCCGAGGCGCAGCGAGCGCGTCCATGCCAACGACGACGAAATCGTGTCGCCGATCTGGGTCGTCGTGAGCGTGCCGGGGTTCGAGTGGCTCCACGACGTGTCGTAGCGCACGTAGCGCCGGCGGTCGTCGTACAGGTACGCGATGCCGGTGCTGCTGAACACGCCGGCCGGATCGAAATAGCGCGCCTCGCTCCAGACCGCGAGCGGCGCATGGGCGACGGTCTGCGCGTAGGCGTCGTAGTTCAGCACGAAGCCGCGGCCGGAGGTGGCGGGCGGCGCGGCCGCGAGCGCGCGCGTATCGAACGTGTGCGGGATGCGCAGCGCGTCGGGCACCCGCAGGTCGAGCGTCTGCCGGCCCGCGTCGTAGTCGTAGCGCAGCCCCGCGAGCGTGTCGAGCGCGACGGGCGTGTTCGACGGCGCGGTCGCCCGGTCGCCGGTCGCGATGCCCAGGTCGTTCAGGTCGGCGGACGCCGCGTACAGCCGGCCGTCGATTTGCTGGAAGCGTGCGATCCGGTGCGTCGGTTCACCGTTGAGCGACACGTCGAGAAACAGGGTGTCCTGAGCAGGCGCGGGGGCGGCTGCCGGTGCCGCCTGCGGCGCCGTCTGTGCGCATCCGGCACCTGCGTGCACGGCCAGCGTGAGTGCAAGTGAAAACGCCAGCGAAAGCGCAGCAGCGGCGGGCCGGGCATGTCGCGCGGGGCAGGCAGCCCGGAGGGCCGTGCTCGTCGTCGGAACGGGCAACGTCGTGCGATCCTCCGGCGTGGATCAGGGCGATGTCAGCCGGGCCTCGACCGGCTGCGCGTTGACGGTCGCCTGGATCCTGACGAATCCCGCCGCGCCCGCATCCAGCTTGAGCGGCCAGCGTCGCGTGCTGCCCGCGAGCGCGTAGCCGAGCAGGCCGCGCGTGACGTCGTGCACGGTGCCGCGCGCGTCGACGAGCCGAACCGCGGCAATCTGCGCACGGCGTTCGCCGCGGTTGGCGACCGCGAGCCGCGTGCCGGACCCGTCGCGCTCGACGCGCCAGTCGAGGCGCGGCGCTGCCCGGGTGCCTTCGGGCTCGACGAATACGGGCACCGAATAGCGCAGCCGGATCGTGATGCCGTTCTCGACCGGCGTACCGGGCGACGGCAGTTCGTCGATCAATACGCGATAGCTTTCCTCGGCGGCCGGCGCGCCGCGCCCCGTGCGTACGAGCCGGATCAACTGCTCGGCGTTCGCGCCGATTTGCAACAGCGGCGGCGAGGCGGCGAGCGCATCGGTCGGCGTCATCACGTCGTCGCCGTTTTCCTGCGTCCAGCGATAGGCGCGGACCTGGCCGTAGATCGGCTGTCCGCCCGGATTGCTGAGCGTCATGCTCGCGGCGGCGGCCGACGGCGGCAGCTCGATCGTCACGGGCATGATCTGCAGCGTGGCGCCGCAGGCGGCCGCGGACGCCGACGCCACGCACAGCGCGGCCAAGGCGCGCGAGAACGGTGCCACGGCGCGTCAGAAATACACGGTGGCCGTGACGGTGGCCTGGTAGGTGTCGGGCTTCGGCGTCGCTTGCGTCGGCACCTGTCCATACACGCTCAGTATCTGCGCGGAACCGTTGCCGGTGCCGCCGACCGTGTCGGTGCCTTGCGTGTTGCCCCAGATCGTCGTGTGGCTCGAGTCCTGGTAGAGCTGGTAGCCGACCGTCGTGCCGGTATTGCCGCTCGTCGTCCCGCCCATCAGCCGGCTGGCGACCGTCGAGCCGCTGACCGAGCCGGCGTCGAGTCCGATGTTGTATGGCGTCGAGTTCGAGCAGGTGACGGAGACCGTGGTCTGCTGGTTGAGTGCCGACGTGAGCACGCCGGACGTGCCGAATGCAAGCGGGTTCGCGGCGATTGCGCAGTTGGCCTGGATCGTGAGCGTGACGTTGAACTGGGCGGTGGCGGTGCCGTTCGAATAGACTGCGGCAACGGTGACGGGCTGCAGCGCGGGCGCGAATGCGAAGGTGGCCGCGAGCATGGCTGAAAGAACACGACGTCGGGAATCGTTCATTATGATTGTCTCCTGCCGTTTAATGGGGTCGCCCGGCCGCGGAGTGCCTGCCGCGTGGTCTGTCGCCGGTCGCCGTTACCGCTCTGTCGTTGGTGCAAGACTACTCCACGGACTCGGTCGCGCGCATTGGAGAAAACGCCGATCCGGAGCGCATTGTCCGCGGTTCCTCGCGGAATGCCATCGGCGCTTTTGACATGGATCAAGCAACAATGCGAATGATCGCTGCGCGGACGGATACCATGGGGGCGCTGCCCGGGCTGGAAGCCGGATCGAACGGGCGGGCAATTTCGGGGGAATGCATGGCGGATCAAGGAGTCGACACGGCGCGCCGCTGGATGCGCGCGCTATCGTGCCTGTTGCTGGCCGCGCTGCTCGGCATGCCGTGGCTGCCGGCTCGCGCGGACACGTGTTCGGTGACGCCGCCGGTGCCGAGCTTCGGCTCGGTCAGCCCGATTACGCAACAGGCCTATACGACCAACAGCACGATGACCGTGAGTTGCACGTGGGACGTGCTGAGCCTGAACACCGGCGTGCTCGTATGCGTGAATCTCGGCGGCACGAGCCCGCGCTACCTGAGCAACGGGGCGAACCAGATGCAGTACGACCTGTATCAGGACGCGGGCTATTCGCAGCCCTGGGGCGCCGTCAGCACCGGCACGACGCCGATATCCGTCTCGTTGACGAAGCCGCTGCTCGGCACGTCCGCCAGTACGAACGTGACCATCTATGGCCGCATTGCGTCGAACCAGCCCACCGTGCCGACCGTGAACAATGCCAGCACGGTCTATTCGCAGAGTTTCAGCGGCAACCAGGCCGCCTACAGCTACAGTTTTTCGCTGCTCGGCGTGCTGCCGACGCCGTGCGCGTCGCAGTCGACGGCCGGCACGATGACCGTTACGGCCACGGCCACCGTCATCAACAACTGCATCATCAGCGCGACCGGCGTTGCGTTTCCGGCGTCGGGCGTGCTGGCGTCGGCGCTGACCGCGAGCGGCTCGATCAGTGCGCGGTGCACGAACGGCGATGCATTCCAGATCGCGTTGAACGGCGGCGCCAGCGGCAGTGTCACCGCTCGGACGATGCAGCGCACGGGCGGCGGCTCGGTCGCCTATCAGCTCTATCAGGACAGCGGCCACACGCAGCCGTGGGGCGACGGCACCGGCGGCACGACGATGGCGACCGGAACCGGCAGCGGATTCGAGCAGGCGATCGCGATATACGGCCGCGTACCTGCACAGGCGACACCGGCACCCGGCAACTACAGCGACACCATCACCGCGACGATCAGCTTCTGAGCCGCGTCAATCGCGCACGAGCACGACCAGCTTCAGGTCCTCGCGGTGCGCGGGTTTCAGCGTGATCTGCTGGTACACGAGGCGGCCGTCGGCCGGATGGTCGAATTCGCGCAGGCCGCCTTCGCGCTCGAACACGTCCTGCGACGCCCAGTACTGCGCGAAGGCATCGCTGCCGGCCATCAGCGCGTCGATCAGCGCGCGGGTCGGCGCATCGGCGAGGTGGCGGATCGAGTCGGCGCGGAATTCGGCCGCGAGCCGGCGCGCGCGGGTTTCCCAGTCGACGATCAGCGTGCGCGCGGCCGGCGCCATGAACGTGAAGCGCAGCAGGTTGCGGTCGTGCTCGTCGTCGAGCCAGCCCGTGAATAGCGCGGCGGCCGGCGCGTTCCATGCGAGCGCGTTCCATTGCCGGTCGAGCACGTACGCCGGCGTGGCGATCGCGGCGACGGTGGCGGCGAGCGTCGGCGGCAAGTCGCCGGCCGCGACGTCGGGCTCGGCCGGATCGCGCTGTGCGGCCAGTTCGAACAGGTACGCGCGTTCGGCTTTCGACAACTGCAGTGCGACGGCGATCCGCGCGAGCGCGTCGGCCGACGCCGACACCGGGCGGCCCTGCTCGATCCACGTGTACCAGGTCGGGCTGACGCCGCACAGCTGCGCGACTTCCTCGCGCCGCAGCCCCGGCGTGCGGCGGCGCGGGCCGGGCGGCAGGCCGACGGCCTGCGGCGACAGCCGCTCGCGGTGTGCGCGGATGAATTCGCCGAGCGCGCGGGCGGGCGTCGCATCGAGGGGCGGGGTGGGGGCGGACGACGGCTGGTTCATGCGGAAACGGCTGAAAAGGGGCGCTGAGTGCGCGGCAAGGATCAGGCAGGTGTAACAAATACCAGAATAACTGCTTAACTTGTACTGGTACAAGCGCGGCCCTATTGTAGCGATTCGCGCGCTGACAGGCAGCGAGCACCCCACCCAAGGAAGGAGCGAACGATGAAACACCACGACCAGGTCGCCGACGCATTCGGCACGACGGCCGCCGCCTACCTGACGAGCACGGTCCACGCGACGGGTGCCGATCTGCAGGCGCTGGCCGACGCCGTGCGCGCGACGCCCGAAGCCGCGGTGCTCGATCTCGGCTGCGGCGCCGGCCACGCGAGCTTCGCGGTTGCTCCGCACGTGCGCGACGTGGTCGCGTACGATCTCGCCGCGCCGATGCTCGCGACCGTCGATGCCGCCGCGCGCGCGCGCGGGCTCGCGAACATCCGTACGCAGCAGGGCCCGGCCGAGCAACTGCCGTTCGACGGGGGCACCTTCGACTGGGTGGTCAGCCGGATGAGCGCGCACCACTGGCACGACGTGCGCGCGGCGCTTGCCGAGGTGCGCCGCGTGCTGAAGCCCGGCGGCCGCGTGCTGATGATCGACATCGCGGGCAACGACCATCCGCTGCTCGACACGTATCTGCAGGCCGCGGAAGTACTGCGCGATGCGTCGCACGTGCGCGACTACCGTGCCGACGAATGGCTCGCGATGTTCCGCGGCGCCGGGTTCGACGCGCACGTGCAGAGCCGCTGGCGCCTGCCGATCGAATTCGCTACGTGGGTCGAGCGGATCCGCACGCCGGCCGACAGCGTCGCGGGCATTCGTGCGCTGTGGGCGCATGCGCCCGACGAGGTGCACGGCTACTACGCGGTGCAGCCTGACGGCTCGTTCGAGCACGACGCGTTGCTGATCGACGCGCAATGAGCGCGAGGGACGGCACGGCGGCCGGTGCCGTCGCGCCGTTCGATGAAAAAAGCCGCGATACGCGTGGTCGCGTATCGCGGCTTTCGTTTTGCGGCTTTCGTTTCGCGATGACGGCGCGGCGCGGGGCAGGCCCGCACCGCGCTCGGATCAGCCCGTGTTGCGCAGGCCGGCCGCGATCCCGTTGATGGTCAGGTGAATCCCGCGGCGCAGCCGCGCGTTCGAGTCGCCCGCGCGGTGACGCTTGATCAGCTCGACCTGCAGGTGGTTCAGCGGATCGAGATACGGGAAGCGGTTCTTGATCGAGCGCGCGAGCAGCGGGTTGGTCGCGAGGCGGCCTTCGTGCCCGGTGATTTCCGCGAGCGCCTGCGACGTGCGCTCCCATTCCGCGACGATCCGCTCGAACACGTGCTTGCGCAGCTTGCGGTCGGCGACCAGCTGCGCGTAGCGCGACGCGACCGCGAGATCGGTCTTCGCGAGCACCATGTCCATGTTCGACAGCAGGTTCGCGAAGAACGGCCAGGTCTTGTTCATCTTCCTGAGCAGCGCGACGCGCTTCGCGCGCTCGGCCGCGTCCTGCGCGCCGTCGAGATACGCGCTCACCGCGCTGCCGAAGCCGTACCAGCCCGTCAGCAGCAGCCGGCACTGGCCCCACGAGAAGCCCCACGGGATCGCGCGGAGATCCTCGATCCTGCGGTTCTTCGGATCCTGCAGCTTGCGCGAGGCCGGGCGGCTGCCGATGTTCAGCTCGGCGATCTCGGTGATCGGCGTCGACGAGAAGAAGTAGTCGGTGAAGCCGGGCGTTTCATAGACGAGCGCGCGATACGACGCCATCGCGGCGTCGGACAGCGTCTGCATCGCGGCTTCGAACGCGGGCAGTTGCGCGGGCGCGTTCGATTGCGGCAGCAGCGACGCCTCGAGCGTCGCGGCGACCACCGTCTCGAGGTTGCGCCGGCCAATCTCGGGGTTCGCGAACTTGCTCGCGATCACCTCGCCCTGTTCGGTCAGGCGGATCTGGCCGTTCACGGTGCCCGGCGGCTGCGACAGGATCGCCTGGTAGGTCGGGCCGCCCCCGCGGCCGACCGTGCCGCCGCGGCCGTGGAACAGGCGCAGCGTGATCTTGCGTTCGCGGAACAGGTCGACGAGCGCGAGTTCCGCGCGATACAGCTCCCAGTTCGACGTGAGGAAGCCGCCGTCCTTGTTGCTGTCCGAGTAGCCGAGCATCACTTCCTGTTCGGCACCCTGGTGCGCGATCAGCGCGTCGATGCCCGGCAGTGCGAAGTATTCGCGCATGATGCGCGCGGCGTCGCGCAGGTCGGGAATCGTCTCGAACAGCGGAATCACCATCAGGCCGTTCTTCGCATGGTGGCCGAGCGTGCCTTCGAGCAGGCCCGTTTCCTTCTGCAGCAGCAGCACCTCGACGAGGTCGCTGACGGTTTCCGTGTGCGAGATGATGTAGTTGCGCACCGCACGCGCGCCGAATTGCGCGCGTACCTCGCGGGCTTTCTCGAACACGCCGAGCTCGCTCTGCGCGAGCGCCGAGTATTCGAGGTACTGCGAGCGCAGCGGGCGGGGATCGGCAAGCGCGGCCAGCAGCACGCGCAGCTTGTCTTCCTCGGCGAGCGCCGCGTAGTCGGCTTCGACGCCGGCGCGCGCGAACAGCTCGGCGACCACGGCTTCGTGGATGTCGGAGCTCTGGCGCAGGTCGATGCTCGCGAGATGGAAGCCGAACACTTCGGCCGCGCGCACGAGCGGCGCAAGGCGCGGTGCGGCGAGCGACGCGCCGTGATGTTCGTCGAGCGAGGCGGTCAGCACCTTCAGGTCGGCGACGAAGGCCTCGGAGTCGGCGTACGGCACCGCGCGCACCGGCGGCGCGCCGCGGCCGGCGCTGCGTACCGGCACCGTGCCTTCGCCGAGCCGCACGCGCGCGCTTGCGGCGAGCCGCGTGTAGATGCCGATCAGCGCACGGCGATACGGTTCGTCGACGCGATGCGGCGACTGGTCGGGCGACGCGGCCGCGAGCGCCTTCACCGCGTCGTTCGCGCCGACCAGCAGGTTCGATACCGACAGCTCGGCGCCGAGCTTGTGCACCTGTTCCAGATAGTGTTCGAGGATCACCGCGGATTGGCGGTTGATCGCTTCTTCGAGGGTCGGGGCGGTCACGTTCGGGTTGCCGTCGCGATCGCCGCCGATCCAGCTGCCCATCTGGAAGAACGCCGGTACACGCGCGGACAGGCCGTGCTCGGCGAGCGCGGCCTCGATGTCGCCGTACAGCGCGGGCAATTCGTCGAGGAACGTCGCGCGGTAGTACGACAGCGCGTTCTCGATCTCGTCGCCGACCGTCAGGCGCGCGTCGCGCAGCATGCGGGTCTGCCACAGCGCGGTCACGCGCGCGCGCAGCATCGATTCGTTGTACTGGCGCTCGCGCGCGGTCAGCTCCTGGTCGCGCTCGGCGAGCAGGCGCGCGATGTCGTGCTGCGCGTCGAGGATGCTCTTGCGCTGCACTTCGGTCGGGTGCGCGGTCAGCACCGGCACGATCAGCGCATCGTCGAAGAAGCGCTGCAGCAGGCGCTTCGACGCGTTGCCGGTCGTCTTCAGCTGCTCGAGCGCGTATGCGACGGTGCCGGGCTGCGGCGCGGAGCCGGCCAGCGCGTGGATGCGGCGGCGGCGGTTGTGGTGGCGGTCTTCCGCGATGTTCGCGAGGTGCGAGAAATAGCTGAACGCGCGCACGACGCTCACCGTCTGCTCAGGCGTCAGCTTGCGCAGCTTCTTCTCCAGCGTTTGCGCGGCCTCGCTGTCGTCCTCGCGGCGAAACTTCACCGCCGTCTGGCGAATGGTCTCGACGACGTCGAACACGGTGTCGCCTTCCTGTTCACGCACCACGTCGCCGAGCAGGCGGCCGAGGTAGCGGATGTCCTCGAACAGCGGACCGTCCTTGTCCTCGCGCGTGCGGGCGCCGGGCTTCGCCGCGCCGGCCTTGCGGGCGGCCGGGGCGGCGGATTTGATCGCGCGTTTTGTCTGACGTATCGGGTCTTTCGGTTTCGTTGCCGTTTTCGCACGGCCGTTCGCGGCGGTGGCGATGGTGCCCGTCGGGGCATCGGAGGAGGGCAGGGCAGCATTGCGGCGCGCCGTACGCGCCGATCCGGAAGACTTCACGATGGGTTTCCTTGGGAAAGCTCGAGTCAAAAGGGACTGCGGGGACTGCGGAAACTACGGGAACTGCGGTCAAGCAACCAGCTACGTGCGGCACATCCGCGCATCGGTGTCGCCGCCTGCGCCGAAGCGCGGCGGGCGCAGGCTCCGGGCCCGGGCGGGCCGGGGCGTGCGTGCTACCATTGTTCGATCTTCAATCCCGTCCTTCGATGTTCCAGCAATGAATTCCGAGACTCTTGCGGCACAAGCTCCCGCGACGCTGACGATCGCTTCGCGCGAGAGCCGCCTGGCGATGTGGCAAGCCGAACATGTGCGTGATGCGCTGCGCAAATTATATCCAGCTTGTGACGTGAAAATCCTCGGGATGACGACCCGTGGCGATCAGATTCTCGATCGCACGCTGTCGAAGGTCGGCGGCAAGGGCCTGTTCGTGAAGGAGCTGGAGAATGCGCTCGCCGACGGCCGTGCCGACCTCGCCGTGCATTCGCTGAAGGACGTGCCGATGGCGCTGCCCGACGGTTTCGCGCTGACCGCGATCATGGAGCGCGAGGATCCGCGCGACGCGTTCGTGTCGAACGACTACGCGTCGCTCGACGCGCTGCCGGCCGGCGCCGTCGTCGGCACGTCGAGCCTGCGCCGCGAGGCGATGCTGCGCGCGCGCTATCCGCACCTCGACGTGCTACCGCTGCGCGGCAACCTCGACACGCGCCTGTCGAAGCTCGATCGCGGCGATTACGCGGCGATCATCCTCGCGGCCGCGGGCCTGAAGCGTCTCGGCCTCGAAGCGCGGATCCGCGCGCTGATCGACGTCGAGGACAGCCCGCCGGCCGCCGGCCAGGGCGCGCTCGGCATTGAAATCGCCGCGCACCGCACGGACGTCGCCGGATGGCTCGCGCCGCTGCACGACCCGCAGACCGCGCTCGCGGTCGAGGCCGAGCGGATGGTGTCGCGCGCGCTCGGCGGCAGCTGCGAGGTGCCGCTTGCCGCGCACGCGGTGTGGCGCGCGGGCGAGCTGTACCTGACGGGCCGCGTGTCGACGACCGACGGCCGGCGCGTGCTGACCGCCGAGGAGTGCGGCGCAGTGATGACCGTCGCCGATGCGCTCGCGCTCGGCCGCGCGGTGTCCGACGAGCTCGAGGCGCAGGGTGCGCTCGACATCGTCAACGCACTGCTCGCCGGCTCGCAGGCCGGCAAGGGCGACGCCTGATGGCAGGCGGCGCGCGTGCGTTCACCGCCGTCCTGACGCGCCCCGACGGCCAGTCGGCCGCGCTGGTGGCCCAACTGGCCGAGGCCGGCTGCGACGTGCTCGAATTCCCGCTGATCGACATCGCGCCGGTCGACGATCCGGCGCCGCTCGATGCCGCGTTCGCGGCGCTCGCGGACTACGCGCTCGTGATCTTCGTATCGCCGAACGCGATCGACCGCGCACTCGCGCAGTACGGCGCGATCTGGCCGAATGCACTGCCGGTCGGCGTCGTCGGGCCCGGCAGCGTCGCGGCGCTCGAGCGCCACGGCATCGCGGCGCCCGCGCATCGCGTGATCGCGCCGCAGGCGCCCGCCGACGGCGGCGTCCCGCATTACGATTCGGAAAACCTGTTCGCGAGCATCGAGGCCGCGTTCGGCGGCGCGCAGGCGCTGGCGGGCAAGCGCGTGCTGATCGTGCGCGGCGACGGCGGGCGCGAATGGCTCGCCGAGCGGCTGCGCGAAGCCGGCGCGGACGTCACGCTGGTGGCCGCGTACCGGCGCGTCGTGCCCGAGCCGCGCGTCGGCGCGTGGGAGCGCGTGCATGCGCTGCTCGCCGGCGCGCCGCACGCGTGGCTCGTCACGAGCTCGGAGGGCGTGCGCAACCTGCACGAACTCGCGCGCACGCACCTGAACGACGCCGAGATCGAGGCGCTGAAGCACGCGCCGCTCGTGACGCCGCACCCGCGCATCGAGCAGACCGCGCGCGCACTGGGTTTTGATAGGATTACGCTGACCGGCGCGGGCGATGAGCGCATCGTCCGCGCGTTTCGAACGATGGCCGACGAGGCCGTCCAACCGGCGACAGCCGCACCGGTGACTAAACGCATGACAGATACCAACGATTCCAAAAGCGTCGCTTCCCAGCCGGCCGCTGCTTCCGCACCGCCGTCCCGTCCCGCCTATATGGCGTCCGAACCGCCTGCGCGCCGCGGCGGCAGCGCGGTGCTGTGGTTCGTCGTCGTCGTGCTCGGCTGCGCGGCGGGCGCCGGCGGCTATGCGCTGAACCGCAAGGTCGACCGGCTCGACGATTCGTTCGTCGCACGCCAGAAGGCGCTCGATGCGCAGACGGCCGAGATCCGCATGAAGACCGAGCAGGCGCTCGCGGGCACGCACCAGGTCGACACGCAGCTCGCGCAGCTCGACGGCAAGCTCGCCGACGCGCAGAGCGCGCAGCAGGCGCTGCAGCAGCAATACCAGGACCTGTCGCGCAACCGCGACGCGTGGATGCTCGAGGAAGTCGATCAGATGCTGTCGAGCGCGAGCCAGCAACTGCAGCTCACCGGCAACACGCAGCTCGCGCTGATCGCGCTGCAGAATGCCGACGCGCGACTCGCGACGTCGCAGAGCGCGCAGGCCGTCACGGTGCGCAAGGCGCTCGCGCAGGACATCGAGAAGCTGAAGGCCGCGCCGTCGGCCGACCTAACGGGCCTCGCGATCAAGCTCGACGACGCGATCGCGAAGATCGACGCGCTGCCGCTGTCGGGCGAGGCGACGGTTCCGCACGCGTCGCCGAAGGCCGCTCCGGCCGAGGCCGCGTCGCCGGTGGCAGCCGACACGCCGCGCTGGAAGGTGTGGTGGCATGACTTCTCGGCCGGCCTCGGCGAGCAGCTGAAGGGCCTCGTGCAGGTGCGCCGGATCGACAATGCCGACGCGATGCTCGCGTCGCCCGACCAGGGCTACTTCGTGCGCGAGAACGTGAAGCTGCGCCTGCTCACGGCGCGGCTGTCGCTGCTCGCGCGCAACGACGGCGCGATGAAGGCCGACCTGCACGCCGCGCAGGCGTCGCTCGGCAAGTATTTCGACCAGGCATCGAAGGACACGCAGACCGTCGAGGATCTGCTCAAGCAGGTCGACGGTGCATCGCTGACGGTTGCGGTGCCGAACCTGAACACGAGCCTGAACGCCGTTCAGCAGTTCAAGAGCCGGGGGTAACGATGACGCTTCGAGGAATCGTCTGGCTCGCGATCCTGTTCGCGATCGCCGCGGCACTCGCCACCGTCGGCCATTTCGACGCGGGGCAGGTGCTGCTCGTCTATCCGCCGTACCGGGTCGACGTGTCGCTGAACCTGTTCGTGATCTCCATCGTCGTGCTGTTCATCGTCGTGTACGCGCTGCTGCGCATCGTGCGCAACATCTGGCGCATGCCGCAGCGGGTCGCCGCGTATCGTGCGCGTTCGCGCAACGAGAAGGCGCAGGCGTCGCTGCGCGACGCGATCGCGAACCTGTACGCGGGCCGCTTCTCGCGCGCCGAGAAGGCTGCGCGCGACGCGCTCGCGGTCGATGCGAACCAGGGCGCCGCGAGTCTCGTCGGGGCCACCGCCGCGCACCGGATGCACGAGTACACGCGCCGCGACGACTGGCTGTCGAAGGTCGACGCGCCGGAATGGCAGGACGCACGGCTGCTCGCCGCGGCCGACATGCGCGCGGATGCGCGCGATGCCGACGGCGCGCTCGCCGCGCTGGCCGACCTGCAGGCGGGCGGCAAGCGCATCCATGCGCAGCAGGTCGCGCTGCGCGCGCAGCAGCAGTTGAAGAACTGGGCCGAGGTGCTGAAGCTCGCAAAGGCGCTCGAGAAACGCGAGGCGCTGCATCCGGCCGCGGCCGTGCGGCTGCGCCAGCAGGCGGCGGAGAACCTGCTGCGCGAACGCCGGCACGACCCGGACGCACTGCTCGAGGTGTGGCAGTCGCTGTCGCCGCTCGAGCGCCAGTCGCCACGCCTGGCCGATCTCGCGGCCGAGCTGCTGGTGACGCTCGAGCGCCGCACCGAAGCGCGCCGCATCGTCGAGGACGCGCTCGCGCACAACTGGGATGCGCGCCTGCTGCGCCGCTATCCGGACACGGCCGGCGGCGATGCGCTGCCGCTGATCCAGAAGGCCGAAGGCTGGAGGAAGGATCACCCGGACGATGCCGACCTGCTGTTCGCGCTCGGCCGTCTCTGCCAGCAGCAGCAGCTCTGGGGCAAGGCGCAGTCGTTCCTCGAAGCCGCGCTGAAGCAGGCCGACAACGAGGCGCTGAAGGTGCGTGCGCACCGTGCGCTCGCACGCCTGTTCGAGCACCTCGGCGAAACCGACAAGGCGGCGAAGCACTACCGCGAAAGCGCGCTCGCGATCACCGTGGTCTGACGCGGCGGCGCTCGCCCGCCGCGCGTAAAAAAGCCCCGAACGCCGGATGGCCTTCGGGGCTTCTCTTATGCGCTCTCGCCTCGCCGGACTGGACGCTACGCGCGGAGCCGGCGCGGCAAGTCGTTTTCGCCCGCGACGAACGGCATCGCGGCGCGCCGCGTCACGTCACTTGTCGACGAGCCGCTTCGGCACCGACAGCGCGAGCAGCCCGCCAAGCACGAGGAACCCGGCGAGCATGTACATGCCCGCGTCGTTGGCGCCCGTCGCCTGCTTGAGCCAGCCCATCATGTACGGGCTCAGGAAGCCCGCGAGGTTGCCGATCGAGTTGATCATCGCGATGCCCGCCGCGGCCGCCGCGCCGCCGAGGAACGCGGTCGGCAGGCTCCAGAACAGCGGCAGCGTCGTCAGGATGCCCATCGTCGCGAGCGTGAGGCCGAGCATCGCGAGCGCCGTCTGGTGCGCCCAGATCACCGACAGCACGAGCCCGAGCGCGCCGAACGCGGCCGGAATCGCCAGGTGCCAGCGTCGTTCGCGGCGCTTGTCCGCGCTGCGCGCGATCAGGATCATCGCGACCACCGCCGCCGCATACGGAACCGCCGACAGCAGCCCGATCATGAACGTGTCGGTCACGCCGGTCGCCTTGATGATCGTCGGCAGCCAGAAGCCGACGCCGTACAGCCCCATCACGAACGAGAAGTAGATGAGCGCCATCAGCCACACGCGCGGGCTCGCCATCACCGCGCCGAGCGGCAGGTCTTCCTTGGTCGCTTCCTCCGCGTCGACGTTGCGCGCGAGCAGCGCCTTTTCGTCGTCGGTGAGCCATTTGGCCTTCGCGATCCGGTCGTCGAGCGCGAAGAACACCAGCACGCCGGCCAGCACCGACGGGATCCCTTCGAGCAGGAACAGCCATTGCCAGCCGTGCCAGCCGCTCACGCCGTTGAACGCCTTCAGGATGAAGCCGGAGATCGGCCCGCCGATCACCCCGGACAAGGCGACTGCCGTCATGAAGAACGTCGTCATCCGGCCGCGCCGGTGCGCGGGATACCAGTAGGTGAGGTACAGGATCACGCCGGGGAAGAAGCCGGCCTCGGCGACGCCGAGCAGGAAGCGCATCACGTAGAACATCGCGGGCGTCGTGACGAACATCGTCAGGATCGAGATCACGCCCCACGTCGCCATGATGCGCGCGATCCAGACGCGCGCGCCGACCTTGTGCAGGATGATGTTGCTCGGCACTTCGAACAGGAAGTAGCCGAAGAAGAAGATCCCGGCGCCGAGCCCGTAGACGGTATCGCTGAGATTCAGGTCGCTCGCCATCTGCAGCTTCGCGAAGCCGACGTTCACGCGGTCGAGATACGCGACCACGTAGCACAGCAGCAGGAGCGGCGTGAGCCGCCAGGACACCTTGCGGTAGGTTGCTTCCTCGAATGCGCCGGACGAGCCCGGCAGCGACTGCGTCGATGTTGCCATGTTGTCTCCTGTCCTTTCTTGTGGTGGCCGGAGCCGGCGCGGCGGCGCCCGATCCGGTGTCGTGCGAAGCAATGACGATGCGTGGATGCGGCGCCGGCCGGCGCTGCCGGCGCGGCGCCATCACGGCCGTGCGGCTAGATGCAGCGCCCGCCGTCGACTTCGAGACAGACGCCGGTGATGAACTCGGCTTCGTCGGATGCGAGGTACAGGGCCGCGTTCGCGATGTCCTGCGGCGTCGAGAAGCGGCCGAGCGGAATCGTCGCGAGGAACCGGCGGCGATTCTCCGGCGTGTCCTCGCAGCCCATGAACTCGGTCATCAGGCCCGTCTCGCCGAGCACCGGGTTGATGCAGTTCACGCGAATCCGGTCGGCGCCGAGCTCGGCCGCGAGCGACTTGCTCGCGGTGATCATCGCGCCCTTCGTGCTGTTGTACCAGACGAGGCCCGGGCGCGGCCGCACGCCGGCCGTCGACGCGACGTTCACGAACACGCCGCCGCCCTGCGTGCGGAAATACGGAACGAAGGTCTGCACGCTCCAGAACAGGCTCTTCATGTTGACGGCGTACACGCGGTCGAACTCGGCTTCCGTCACGTCGAGCACCGGCT
Source organism: Burkholderia sp. Bp9099 (assembly GCF_003857805.1). Classification (NCBI taxonomy): domain Bacteria; kingdom Pseudomonadati; phylum Pseudomonadota; class Betaproteobacteria; order Burkholderiales; family Burkholderiaceae; genus Burkholderia; species Burkholderia sp. Bp9099. Next base: position 20,623 of record NZ_QTPU01000027.1, on the reverse strand, counting down.
TGTTGCGATGGGTGGTGCCGGCGTTGTTCACGACGATCTGCACCGAATGGAAATCGTCGAGCGCGGCCTGCAGCAGCGCGCGCCAGTCGGCGTCCTTCGACACGTCGCCCGCGACCGCGATCGCCTTGCCGCCCGCCAGCGCGATCTCGCTCGCGACGCGCTCGGCCGCCGCACCGTTCAGGTCGTTGACGACGACGTTCGCGCCTTCGCGCGCATAGGTCTTCGCGATGCCTTCGCCGAAGCCCGAACCGCCGCCCGTGACGAGGGCCGTCTTGCCGCTCAACCGCATGGTGTGTCTCCTGTGCTGGATGCGTGCAGGGTGCTGCGGGACACGGCCGGTCCGTTGCCGGCCGCGTTCGTCTGGTTCAGCCGTGCCGGATCGCGATCGTCTTCAGCGTCGTGAAACCGTACAGCGCCTCGAAGCCTTTCTCGCGGCCATGGCCCGAGTGGCCGACGCCGCCGAACGGCAACTCGACGCCGCCGCCCGCGCCGTAGTTGTTGATGAACACCTGGCCGGCGCGCAGGCGGCGCGCGAGACGCAGCTGGCGTGCACCGTCGCGGGTCCAGATGCCCGCGACGAGGCCGTACGGCGTGCCGTTCGCGAGTGCGACCGCTTCGTCTTCGTCGACGAAGCGCATCGCGGCGAGCACCGGGCCGAACACTTCCTCCTGCGCGAGCCGGTGCGACGCCGGCACGTCGCGCAGCAGCGCGGGCGCCTGGTAGAAGCCGCTTTCGGGCGCGTCGGCGACGACCTGGCCGTGCCCGGCCATCGGAATGCCGTCGTGCTGCGCGTCGGACAGGAAATCCCACACGCGCTGCTGCTGCTTCGCGTTGATCAGCGGGCCACAGTCGAGATCGGCGCGGCTCGGGCCGACCCGCAGCCCGTTGAACGCGGTGGCGAGCCGTTCGACGAGCGGCTCGTAGACCGCGCGCTCGATCAGCACGCGGCTGCCGGCCGAGCAGGTCTGCCCGCCGTTCTGCACGATCGCCGACACGAGCACGGGCAGCGCCGCGTCGAGATCGGCGTCGGCGAACACGATCTGCGGCGACTTGCCGCCGAGTTCGAGCGTGACGGGCACGTGGTTCTCGGCGGCCATCTGCGTGACCAGCTTGCCGGTCGCGGGCGAGCCGGTGAACGAGATGTGGTCGATGCCGGGATGGCGCGCGAGTGCCGCGCCCGCTTCATGGCCGTAGCCGGTGACGATGTTCAGCGCACCGGCCGGCAGCCCGGCTTCGGCGGCGAGTTCGGCCACGCGCAGCACCGACAGGCACGCATCCTCGGCCGGTTTCACGACGCATGCGTTGCCGGCCGCGAGCGCCGCGCCGACGCTGCGCCCGAAGATTTGCATCGGGTAGTTCCACGGCACGATGTGGCCGGTGACGCCGTGCGGCTCGCGCACCGTCAGTACCGTGTAGCCGGCCTGATAGGGGAGGGTTTCGCCGTGCAGCTTGTCGGCGGCGCCCGCGTAGAACTCGAAGTAGCGGGCGAGCGCGGCGGCGTCGGCACGCGCCTGCTTCAGCGGCTTGCCGGTGTCGCGTGCCTCGATCGCGGCCAGTTCCTCGAGATGGTCGGCGACGCGCGCGGACAGCCGCATCAGCACGCGGCCGCGCTCGGCGGCGCTGGCCGCGCCCCACGGGCCCGCGAACGCGTCGCGGGCGGCGGCGACCGCGCGTTCGATGTCGGGCGCGGTGCCGCGCGCGATCGTCGCGAACGGCTGGCCGTCGGACGGGTCGACGACCGGAATCGTCTCCAGTTGCGCGGGCAACGTCCATTCGCCTGCGATGAAGTGCTTCGCTTCTTCCATGCGTGCTCCTGTCGACCCGAGTTGGCGCTTTAGCGCCTACTCGGGTCCCATGCTTCGCGGTCGACCCGGCTTGGCGTTTCAGCCCGTGCTCGGCTTCCATGCAACATCACCCGGGGTTCGATGGCCGGACATCCGGAACGATTATCGCGCCGATCGTCATCCGGACGCCACCGGTCGATTGGCTATAATGGCGCATTCCCTGCGGGGACGCCCGCGGCGGTGCAACGGCCGCGGCGCCCCTGTCCCGAATTCCATCGACCAACAGAGAGCGCTATGAGCTTCAATCATGTTCCGGCCGGCAAGGACCTGCCGCACGATTTCAACGTGATCATCGAGATCCCCGCGCAAAGCGATCCGGTGAAGTACGAGGCGGACAAGGAGCTGGGTCTCCTCGTCGTCGACCGCTTCATCGGTACCGGCATGCGCTATCCGGTGAACTACGGCTACATCCCGCAGACGCTGTCGGGCGACGGCGATCCGGTCGACGTGCTGGTGATCACGCCGTTCCCGCTGCTGGCCGGCTCGATCGTGCGTTCGCGCGTGCTCGGCATGCTGCAGATGACCGACGAGTCGGGCGTCGACGCGAAGCTGGTTGCGGTGCCGCACGACAAGGTCTGCCCGATGACGGCGAACCTGAAGTCGATCGACGACGTGCCCGAGTACCTGAAGGACCAGATCAAGCACTTCTTCGAGCAATACAAGGCGCTCGAGAAGGGCAAGTGGGTGAAGGTCGAAGGCTGGGCCGGCATCGACGCCGCGCACAAGGAAATCGCCGACGGCGCCGCGAACTACAAGAAGTAAGCCGGCTGGCCGGCCTCGCGGCCGGTTCGTTCGGAACGCAAACCGCGCGTGTCTCCTCAGGAGGCCGCGCGGTTTTGTTTTGTGCGCGGTTTGGCGCCGGTGGTGGTGCTCTTTCGCGTGCGGGCGGGCGCGGGCTGGGAGCCGGCGTTCGGCGAGGTTTTCGTACGCTTCGCTCGCGTTGAGTCGGTTGAGCGAATTGCGCCCGTTGCGCCGCGCTCGGTGGTGGCCGGAGCAGCGGCTTCGACGGCTTCGGTTCTGGCCTTTCCGGCCGCCGACGTACCGCGGCGCCCCGGCGATGTCGAAGCGCTGCCGGCGCGTGCCTTCGCGACGGACTTGCCGCCGGCGGCCGGCGCTTTCCGTTTCGGCGTCGAGTTGACGGCAGGCTCGTCCTGCTTTGCCGCCGTGCTGCGCGACGAGGCCTTTTTTGCTTCGGCGGCGTCGCCGTTCGTCGCGCGCTTGCTGGCTGGAGCTGCTTTCGTCTTCGCACGAGCCTGCGCGCTTTGCCCGGACTTCGAGGTCTTGCCGGACCGCGATGCTTTCCCGTCACTACCGGCCTTCGCGGCTTTCTTCACGGGTTGTTCCGTTTCGGCCGCCTGCATCGTGATTTCGGCGGGCTGCGGCGCCTTCTTCACTTTCTTCCGCCGCCGCGTGCCGGCCTTCAAACCGTCCGCATCGACTTCCCCGTCGATCGTCACCACAGCCGGCAGCACCGATTCCAGCGTCCGCAATCCTGCCGCCAGTTCGCGCTTCTGCGCGGCGGTCAGCCGCTTCACCCAGTACTCGGCGCGCGACGCGATCGAGCGGTCGGGCAGCGGGAACGACGCGAGCACCGCGCGCGGCTTGCGCGAGCGCGTATAGCGCGCGCCCTTGCCGGATGCGTGCTCGTCGAAGCGCGCAGCGACGTCGGTCGTGATGCCGGTGTAGACGCTGTCGTCGGCACACTCGATCAGATACAGAAACCAGGACATGGGCAGGCGGCGGGATGCGAAGCCGTCAGTGTCTCAGAATTGGCGCGTGCCGCCGCAAGCGACATGATTCGCGCCCGCCGTCACGGCCCTCGCCGGAACGGATCGTGCTCGCGCAGCTCGTCGACGTACGCGTGGATATGCTCGGTCTCGCGTTCGAGAAAGCGCGCGACCGCATCGGAGAACGCCGGGTGCGCGAGCCAGTGCGCGGAATGCGTGACGGTCGGCAGGAAGCCGCGCGCGAGCTTGTGCTCGCCCTGCGCGCCGCCCTCGAACGTGTCGAGCCCGGCCTCGATGCAGAATTCGAGCAACTGGTAGTAGGCCGTTTCGAAATGCAGGCAGGGCACGTGTTCGAGCGCGCCCCAGTAGCGGCCGTACAGCGTGCCGCCGCGGCCGTGCGCGCCGCGCCGGTAGACGGCGAGCGAGCTCGCGATCGGTTTGCCGTCGGCTTCGGCGATCACGAGCAGCAGGTTCTCCGGCATCGTCGCGCCGATCGCGCGGAAGAAGTCGAGATTCAGGTAGGGGCTCGAATAGTGCTCGCGATAGGTCTGCCGGTAGCAGCGCGAGAAGAAGCGCCAGTCGGCGTCGGTGATCTGCTCGCCGGCGAGCCGTCGGAACGTGACGCCGGCATCGCGCACCTTGCGACGTTCCGCGCGGATGTTCTTGCGCTTCTTCTGCTCGAGCGTGCCGAGGAAGTCGTCGAAGTCGCGGTAGCCGTCGTTGAGCCAGTGGAACTGCACGCCTTCGCGCAGCATCATCCCCATCGACTCGAGCAGCCGCGCCTCGTCGCCGGTCGGGAACAGCACGTGCAGCGACGACACGTCGCTTTGCTCGGCGAACGCGAGCAGTGTGGCCGCGAGCCGGCGGCGCGCGTCGTCGTCGGCCGCGAGCAGGCGCGTGCCCTGCACGGGCGTGAACGGCACCGCGCACAGCAGCTTCGGGTAGTAGGACAGCCCGTTGCGCTGGTACGCGTCGGCCCACGCCCAGTCGAACACGTATTCGCCGTACGAATGCTGTTTCGCATAGACGGGCGCGGCCGCCGCGAGCCGGCCGGTGCGCGCGTCGGTCAGCGTGACGAAGTGCGGCGACCAGCCGGTGTCGTCGACCGCGCAGCGCGCGACGTGCAGCGCGTCGAGGAATTCGTGGCGCAGGAACGGCGTCGGCTGCGCGTCGCGCTCGAGCAGCGCGTTCCATTCGTCGGCCGGCACCTCCGCGGGGGACGACAGGATGCCCGTGCGATAATCGATGCGTTCGTGTTTCAAGCGTGAATCCGTACAGTTGGATGCCGCCGGATGCGTGCCGCCGTGGCCCGCTTCCGAGGCGTTTTCGTCAGCCGTTCAGGGCGCGCCGCCGGGCTGCGCCGATCCCGTCATGAAGACCCGACTCGCTCTCGCCCAGATCAACGTCACCGTCGGCGATTTCGCCGGCAACGTCGCACGGATCGTCGCGGCCGCCCGCGCCGCGCACAACGATGGTGCGCGCCTGATGATCGCGCCCGAACTCGCGCTGTCCGGCTATCCGCCGGAAGACCTGCTGCTGCGGCCCGCGTTCTACACGGCGGCGGCGGCCGCGCTCGACGCGCTCGCCGATGCGCTGCGTGCGTTCGACGGGCTCGCGGTGCTGGTCGGCCATCCGTTGCGGAGCGCGGGCGGCGGTCCGTCGGGCGGCGCTCCGCACGCGCCAGCCGTCGATGGTAATGCAAACCGCCCGATCGAGCGCGGCGTGCCGCCGGCCGACACCTACAACGCGGTGTCGCTGATCGTCGGCGGCGAGATCGTCGGCACCTACCGCAAGCAGGATCTGCCGAACGCCGACGTGTTCGACGAGAAGCGCTACTTCGCGACCGACACCGAGCCGCTCGTGTTCGAGCTCGACGGCGTCAGATACGGCGTGATCATCTGCGAGGACGCATGGCATGCGTCGGCCGCGCAGATCGCGAAGGCCGCCGGCGCGCAGGTGCTGCTGATCCCGAACGGTTCGCCGTACCACATGAACAAGGAAGCGCTGCGCATCGACATCCTGCGCGCGCGGATCCGCGAAACCGGGCTGCCGATGGTGTACGTGAACCTCGTCGGCGGCCAGGACGAGCTCGTGTTCGACGGCGGCTCGTTCGTGCTCGACGGCGAGGGCGCGCTCGTCGCGAAGATGCCGCAGTTCGACGAAGGGCACGCGATCGTCGAGTTCGACGGCGCGCGCCCGCTGCCGGGTGCGATCGCGCCCGAGCTGCCGGTCGACGCGCAGGTCTATCGCGCGCTCGTGACCGGCGTGCGCGACTACATCGGCAAGAACGGTTTCCCCGGCGTGCTGATCGGGCTGTCGGGCGGCGTCGATTCGGCGCTGGTGCTCGCGGTCGCCTGCGACGCGCTCGGGCCCGAGCGCGTGCGCGCGGTGATGATGCCGTCGCGCTACACGGCCGACATCTCGACCACCGACGCGGCGGAGATGGCGCGGCGCGTCGGCGTGCGCTATGACGAGATCGCGATCGCGCCGATGTTCGACGCGTTCCGCGCGGCGCTCGCGGGCGAATTCGCGGGCCGCGCGGAGGACGCGACGGAAGAGAACATCCAGGCGCGCATCCGCGGCACGCTGCTGATGGCGCTGTCGAACAAGTTCGGCTCGATCGTGCTGACGACCGGCAACAAGAGCGAGATGGCGGTCGGCTACTGCACGCTGTACGGCGACATGGCCGGCGGCTTCGCGGTGATCAAGGACATCGCGAAGACGCTGGTCTACCGGCTGTGCCGCTATCGCAACGCCACTGCGGACTACGGGCTGCGCGACGTGATCCCCGAGCGGATCCTGACGCGCGCGCCGTCGGCCGAGTTGCGCGAGAACCAGACGGACCAGGACAGCCTGCCGCCGTATGACGTGCTCGACGCGATCATGCGGATGTACATGGAGGAGGACCGGCCGCTCGCGGAGATCGTCGCGGCCGGCTATGCGGAGGCCGACGTCGCGCGCGTGACGCGGCTCATCAAGATCAACGAATACAAGCGCCGCCAGGCGCCGATCGGCATTCGCGTCACGCATCGCGCGTTCGGACGCGACTGGCGCTATCCGATCACGTCACGCTTTACCGAACGTCTCGACTGAGCCGCGCCGCGCTGTGCGCGGCCGGCCGGCTTACGGCTTACACTTACGGCTTAAAATCGGGATTGCGATTTTTCATCCAAACGAGCATTAAGGGACAACCATCATGAAACGCATCACCGCCATCATCAAGCCGTTCAAGCTGGACGAAGTCCGCGAAGCGCTCGCCGAAGTGGGCCTCACCGGCCTGACCGTGACGGAAGTGAAGGGCTTCGGCCGCCAGAAGGGGCACACCGAGCTGTATCGCGGCGCCGAATACGTGGTCGACTTCCTGCCGAAGATGAAGATCGAGGTGGTCGTCGCGGAAGCGCAGGTCGACCAGGTGATCGACGCGGTGATCGGCGCGGCGCGCACGGGCAAGATCGGCGACGGCAAGATCTTCGTGTCGGACGTCGAGCGCGTGATCCGCATCCGCACCGGCGAAGAGAACGAAGCGGCGGTCTGAGCGCCGCATCCGGCCCGTTCGGCAGGGCAGATCGGGCCGCGGATCGCACGATCCCGGACCGCCAATAAAAAACGGTGCGGATACCCGGGAGGGTACCGCACCGATACGCGCCTCTCGCAGCAGCGTGGAAAGTGTTGTCGAATCGTTCTCTGGACGGCGCCTGATCAGAACAGGTGCTGGATGCCGGCGTAGACGCCGGTCTGGCTGCCGCCCGGATGCGGGTTGCCCGTCGACACGGCGGTGCCTGCACCGTTCGCGTTCAGGCCGAAGTTGGCCGTCGAGCTGTTGCGCACCGTCGCGACCTGCACGTCGAACAGCGTGCGCTTCGAGATGTTGTACGAACCGCCGACCGTGTAGATGTTCGCGTTGCCGCCGCCGTGGTTGGCGTTCACGTGGTACACGGCCGCGATCAGCGCTGCCGCCGGCGTGGCCTGCCACGTCACGCCGCCCCAGACCTGCTGGGTGCCGGTGATGCCGTTGTTGACGGCCGGGCCGCCGCTGCCGTCAGCATGCGACGACTGGTAAGCCGCCTGCAGCTTGAACTGGCCGAGGAACACGTTCAGGCCCGCGAAGTATTCACGCGAGTAGTTGAACACGTCCGAGAAGCGGCCGTTGCTGTCGCGCGTTTCGTCGTAGATGCCGCGCAACTGGAACAGCGAGTTCGTGTACGTGACCTGTGCGCCGGCTGCACGACCAGGCTGGCCGGCCGTCGTGTTGCCGTTGAAGCTGGTCGAGTTCGAGAACGCGAACTGGCCGTAGAAGTCGAGGCCGTAGAACTGCGGCGACTGGTACGACACGTTGTTGCTGGTCTTGTTCCAGTTGCGGCCGCGCACGAGCGATGCCGACGACCAGCTCGACTGGCCCAGCGGATCGAAGTCCCACACGCCGTTCGCGATCGCGAGTTCGCGACCCAGCAGCAGCGTACCGTAGCGGTCGTTGGAGATGCCGACGGTCGCGAAACGATCCCAGATCGAGCCGCTGAAGCCGCCCGTCATCGTGTTGAACGCGCCTTCGAGGTGGAACAGGACCTTGTTGCCGCCGCCGATGTCCTCGCTGCCCTTCAAGCCCCACAGGCTCGTGCCCCAGTCGCCACTTTCCGCGCGCACTTGGTGGCCGTTCTGCAGGCCGTTCAGGTACTCGAGGCCGGCATCCAGGCGACCATACAGCGTGACGCTGCTCTGCGCGTGCGCCGTAACCACCCCAGCAGCCATCAGCGCGGCCGCGACCAAAGCTTTCTTCATCATCTCCTCCATACCCTGTCAAAAAGTCAACCCAGACTGCACGAGATGCCCGGAGCAGCGAGCGCCGGGCAAAAGCGAAAAGCGGGATAACCAGGGAGACCTCGTGCAGGGCCGGTAAGCGCGGCACGCGGGCAAGCGGACGGAAAACCGTTGAGCGGTCCCGCGCGGCCGGGTCGGCTTGCGGGGTCTCCTTGTTGTGTCGTGAAGCTAAACTACATTTCACGAACTTCGTTTTGCTACTTTGGTTACTAATTTAGCAAAAATACAATTTTGTGGCGATGGAAATCGTTGTTTGACTAACACGTGTCGCCAATTTGCCATGCAACACAGTGCGCAGCGGGTGCCCAAGGGGCCGTCGATTCCCGGAAAACCCTTGTGAGACAAGGGAGACACGGATTCGGCGCCGGTGGGTCAAGGATTGTCACTATTGACGTTGCCGGGGCGCGAGCGTAAGCGCCGGACGCGCGGAATTGGTAAGTATTTCGTAATGAGTTGGCGGTGGTCCGCCGCCGCCCGGGCGCCGGAAACGCTGGTGCGGCGGGCGCCCCGCGCGCCGCACCGGAGCGTCGAACTCAACCGCCCGTCGGCCGGACGTCGAGCAGCTGCGCGCGCAGCCACCGGTGCGCGTCGGTGCGCGCATGCTTCGCGTGCGAGTAGACCTTCACCGTGTAGCGCGGGATCTCGAACGGCGCGGGGAAGATGCGGATCGGCGCCGCGTGGCGCAGCGCCTGCGCGGCACGGTTCGGCACCGTCATCAGCAGTGCCGATTCCGAGATCACGAACGGTGCGGCCAGCACGCTCGGCAACTGCACGGCGACCTGCCGCGTGAGGCCGAGCCGGTCGAGCACGTAGTCGACGACGCCGCGCGACTCGTTCCACGGCGTGACGACGACGTGGCGTGCCGCGAGGTACTGGTCGAGCGTCAGCCGGCGGCGGATGTCCGGATGCGTGGCGCTCGCGATCACCACGTAGTCGTCCGAAAACCAGTCGAAATCCTCGATGCCCGGTGCGTCGGCGGCCGACTCCTCGTGATAGCCGAGCGCGAAGTCGATGCGGCCGGCCGCGAGTTCGTCGATCGAGATCTTCCGGTCGGAGTGGACGACGCGGATCCGCAGCCGCGGCGCGACCTGCTCGATACGCGCGAGCAACGCCGGCAGCACGGCGAACGCCGTGTAGTCGCTCGCGGCGAACACGAACGTGCGGTCGCTTTGCGCGGGATCGAAGCGGCGTGCGCGGGCGAGCCCCTTCGACATCGTGTCGAGCGCATCACCGGCCCAGGTGGCGATGTCGTCGGCGCGCACGGTCGGCTGCATCTCGTTGCCGAGGCGCACGAACAACGCATCGCCGATCGCTTCGCGCAATCGGGCGAGCGCGTGACTGAGCGCGGACGGGCTCATCGCCAGCTCGTGCGCGGCCGCGGCGACCGAGCGGTGGCGGTACAGCGCGTCGAACGCGAGCAGCAGGTTCAGGTCGAGACGGCGCAGCTCTGGATGCATCATGTTCATGTCAGGATGAAGAAACTGCACTTCCTGCAGTTGTTTCGTGAACGTAGCATGTCGATCCGGGCGGCGTCACGCGCGATTGCGCGAGCGAGCGCCGCCGCATCTCGTTTTCAGTCCGGGCCGAAGGAGGGCTCCCCACCGTGCAAATCGACATCCGTTCGGCCACCGTCGCCGACGTGCCGCAGATCCTGCGTTTCATCACCGAGCTCGCCATCTACGAGAAGGCGGAGCATGAAGTGGTCGCGACGCCTGCATCGCTCGAGCGCAGCCTGTTCGGCGAAGGTTCGCCCGCGCGTGCGCTGATCTGCGAGGTCGACGGCGAGCCGGCCGGCTTCGCCGTGTATTTCTTCTCGTATTCGACGTGGCTCGGCCGCCAGGGCCTGTATCTCGAGGATCTGTACGTGTCGCCGCGCTTTCGCGGCGCGGGCGCCGGGCTGCGGCTGCTGAAGGCGCTCGCGCGCGTCGCGGTGGATACCGGCTGCGGGCGTTTCGAATGGAGCGTCCTCGACTGGAACGAGCCGGCGATCCGCTTTTACGAAAGCGTCGGCGCCGCGCCGCAGAGCGAATGGGTGCGCTACCGACTCGCGGGCGACGCGTTGCGTGCATTCGCCGACGGCGCGCCGGTGGACGTCGCGTAAACGCAAGACGGGCGCCGCATGGCGCCCGTTCGTGCAGTGCGACGCGGAGGAGCGCGCGTTACTTGAGGCTGCCCGACAGGAACCCGCGCAGGCGTTCGCTCTTCGGGTTCGCGAACACCTCGGACGGCACGCCTTCTTCCTCGACGCGCCCCTGGTGCAGGAACATCACGTGGTTCGACACGTTGCGCGCGAAGCCCATCTCGTGCGTGACGACGATCATCGTGCGGCCTTCCTCGGCCAGCTTCTGCATCACCTTCAGCACTTCGCCGACCAGTTCCGGGTCGAGCGCCGACGTCGGCTCGTCGAACAGCATCACGTCCGGATGCATCGCCAGCGCCCGCGCGATCGCGACACGTTGCTGCTGGCCGCCCGACAGGTGCGACGGATACTGCTTCTCGACGCGCGGCGCGAGACCGACCTTCTCGAGATACTCGCGCGCGCGGTCTTCAGCTTCCCTCTTCGGGATGCCGAGCACGTTGACGGGCGCTTCCATCACGTTCTCGATCACGTTCATGTGCGACCAGAGATTGAAGTGCTGGAACACCATCGACAGCTTGGTGCGCACGCGCTGCAGCTGCTTCGAATCCGCGGCGCGCAGCGCGCCCGTCTTGTCGAGCGCGGTGCGCACTTCCTCGCCGTCGACGAAGATGCGGCCGGAGTTGGGCTGTTCGAGGAAGTTGATGCAGCGGAGCATCGTGCTCTTGCCGGAACCGGACGAGCCGATCACGCTGATCACGTCGCCCGAGTTCGCCTTCAGCGATACGCCCTTGAGCACCTCGTTGTCGCCGTACCGCTTGTGCAGATCGTCGACGAAAAGCTTCTGAGTCTGGGAATTCATGAATAGTCCTGCGGAAACTTACTTGCCTTGCGGGCGCAGATACGCGAGCCAGCGACGCTCGGCCTGGCGGAACAGCCACACGAGCGCGAACGAGATCACGAGATAGAGCAGGGCGGCGATGCCGAACGCGTGGAACGACATGTAGGTCGCCGAGTTCACGTCGCGCGCGATCTTCAGGATGTCCGGCACGGTCGCGGTGAACGCGACGGTGGTCGCGTGCAGCATCAGGATCACTTCGTTGCTGTAGAGCGGCAGCGCGCGGCGCAGCGCGGACGGCAGGATCACGCGGCGATACATCGTGAAGGTGGACATCCCGTACGCGCGCGCGGCCTCGATCTCGCCGTACGACGTCGCCTTGATCGCGCCCGCGAAGATCTCGGTGGTGTACGCGCAGGTGTTCAGCGTGAACGCGAGCAGCGTGCAGTGCATGCCGTCGCGGAAGAACGCGTCGAGCAGCGGCGTGCCGCGCACGACCTGCAGGCTGTAGAGGCCGGTGTAGCAGAGCAGCAGCTGCACGTAGAGCGGCGTGCCGCGGAACACGTACGTATAGAGCCACACGGCGCTCGACAGCCACTTCCTCTTCGACACGCGGGCCACCGCGAGCGGCACCGACAGGCAGAAGCCGAGGCCGATCGACACGACCAGCAGCCACAGCGTGATCGCGACGCCGGTGATCCGGAAGCCGTCGGTGTAGAGGTAGTTGCGCCAGTATTCTTGGATGAGTTCGATCATAGGTCAGCCTTGCGGACACCGGTCGAGTAGCGCTTTTCGAGCCACATCAGCACGAAGTTCGAGATCGTCGTGATGGCGAGGTAGACCGCACCGGCGATCAGCGTGAAGAAGAAGAACCGCAGCGTGCCCTTGCCGGCGTCCTGCGACGCCTTCACGACGTCCGCGAGGCCGATGATCGACACCAGCGCGGTCGACTTCACGAGCACCTGCCAGTTGTTGCCGATGCCGGGCAGCGCGAAGCGCATCATCTGCGGGAACATGATCCGCGTGAACACCTGCCAGTTGGTCATCCCGTACGCGCTGCCGGCCTCGAGCTGGCCGCGCGGCACCGACAGGAACGCGCCGCGGAACGTCTCGGTGAAGTACGCGCCGTAGATGAAGCCGAGCACGAGCACGCCGGCGAGGAACGGGTCGATGTCGATCTGGTCCCAGCCGAGCGCGTCGGTCGCCATGTTCAGCCAGATCTGCAGGCTGTAGAACAGCAGCAGCATCAGCACGAGGTCGGGCACGCCGCGGATCAGCGTCGTGTAGACGGTGCCGGCGCCGTTCGTGAAGCGGTTGCGCGACAGCTTCGCGCCCGCGCCGAGCAGGCCCAGCAGGAACGACAGCGCGAGCGAAAGCACCGCCAGCTTGACGGTTTGCCAGGTGCCGGCGAGGATCAGCGGGCCGTAGCCTTGTAGAAACATATGTGGTCCCTGGTGTGGTCCCGGACGGCGCACGCGGTGCGCCGCGAAAGACGCGCCCGCCAAGCTGCGCGGAACGCCCCGTACGTATCATGACCGTCCGCCCCGGCAACGGTGCCGGACCAGCCCGTCGCGCGAGCGGCGGGCGAGGGGGCGGGCGGCGCGTGGTTGACTGCCTGTCGTGCCGGACGCGGGGCCGCCCCCGCATCCGCTTCCCGGTATTGTCGGCGCTCAGCGCGCCGAGTAGACGCTGAACGAGAAATACTTGTGCGACAGCCGGTCGTACGTGCCGTCCTTGTGCATGTCGGCCAGCGCCTTGTTGATCTTGAGCTTCAGGTCCGTGTCGTCCTTGCGCAGGCCGATCGCGGTGCCGTCGCCGATCGTCTTCGGATCCTTCACCTCCGGGCCGGCGAACGCGAAGCCCTTGCCGCGCGGCGTGCGCAGGAAGCCGTAGTCGGCCTGCAGTTCATCCTGCAGCGTCGCGTCGAGGCGGCCCGAGCCGAGATCGGCATAGACCTGGTCCTGGTTCTGGTAAGGAACGATCGTCACGCCCTGCGGTTCCCAGTACGCCTTCGCGTAGGATTCCTGCGTCGAGCCCTGCTCGACGCCGACGTGCTTGCCCTTGAGCGATGCGACCGTCGGCAGCAGCGGCGAGCCGGCCTTCGCGATCATCCGCGCGGGCGCGTCGTACACCTTGTCGGAGAAGTCGATCTGCTCGCGACGCTTGTCCGTGACGGTCAGCGACGACACGATGACGTCGTACTTCTTCGCCTTCAGTGCGGGAATGATTCCGTCGAGATCCTGCGCGACCCACACGCATTTCACGTTGATCCGCTTGCAGATTTCCTTGGTGAGATCGACGTCGAAACCGACGATCTCGCCGCTCGGCGCGGTCGACTCGAACGGCGGGTAGCTGGCATCGACACCGATCCGCACGGTCTTCCACTCTTTCGCGAAGGCGCTGCCCGCCACGAGGGCGAGGGCGGCGCACAGGGCGGCCTTCTTCATTTCCATCCTTTTGTCGCTCACTTCCGGGGAGGCGCTCGCGGCCGGTCGGGCCGGGCGCCGCGGCGTATTCTAGACGGCCAAAATTCGTGTTTCGGCGCGCAGGCAACGGCGCTCGCCGGACGGGCGAACGCCAAAAGGGCGGTATTTTACCCGAACGCGATACCCGGAAAACGGCAATCCGGCGCGACCGATCGATTCTTCGATTCGGGCGTTGCGGCAATCGCGGTATTCGCAACGAGCATTACACCGATTGGGTTCGTGGGTGCAACGATGCGGTGCGCGGGCGGCGGATTGTGGCGCGCCCGGCACGCCCCTACAGTGCAGGTAAACCCGAAGAAAGAATATCTGCCTGCCGGAGTGCCCGCCCCATGTTCCAGATCCGCCGCGCCGCCGACCGCTGCCACACGCGCCAAGGCTGGCTCGAATCGAGCCACAGCTTTGCGCTTGCCGGCGCCGCCGGGGCCGCGCATCCGCCGTTCGGCGCGCTGCGCGCGCTGAGCGAGGACCGGATTGCGCCGACGCGCGGCTTCGGGATGCAGCCGCGCCGCGACCTCGAAATCGTCACCTGCGTGCTCGACGGCGCGCTCGCGCATCGCGACAGCCTCGGCAACGGCGCCATCGTGCGGGCCGGCGGCGTCCAGCGGATGAGCGCCGGCACGGGGCTGATGCACAGCGAAACCAATGCGTCGCGCGACCGGGTGCTGCATCTGCTGCAGATCTGGCTGCAGCCGGCGGAGCGGGGCGGACGGCCCGGCTACGCGGAGCGGCATTTCGCCGACGACGAGAAGCGCGGCCGCCTGCGGCTCGTCGCGTCGCCGGACGGCGACGACGGTGCGCTGTCGATCCGTGCGGATGCGCGGATCTTCGCGGGGCTGATCGATGGCGACGAGGCGGCGGCATTGGCCGTGCCGGCCGGGCGCAGCACCTATGTGCACGTGGTGCGCGGCGACGTGGAGGTCAACGGCCACGCGCTGGCCGCGGGCGACGGCGCGCGGATCGCCGGGGTAGAAGCGGTCGCGTTCGCACGCGGCCGGGCGGCCGAGGTGCTGCTGTTCGACGTCGCCTGAAATGAAACGGGGGACGCGGGCCGGGTGCCCGCGTCCCCCGCGATGCCGCCCGGGGAGGCGGCCCGCCGGCTTACTGCGCCGGTGCCGACGCGCCCTTGGCCGCGCGGTGCTGCTCCCAGCGTTCCTTCATCTTCTCGTGACGCTGCTCCATCCGCGCGAACTGCTGCTTCAGCGCGGTGCTGACCGTCGTCTTCTGCTGGTCGTTCAGCCCGTTGTAGAACGCGAGCCACGCGGCCGAGCTCTGCTCGCGCAGCTGCGCGTTCTGCTGCTCGGCCTGCTGACGGGCGGCGTGCATCGCGTTCAGGTCGAGGATCGGCTGGTTCTGCTGCGCCTTGAACTGCTCGCGCATCTGCTCGTGGCTCTTGCGCATCGCTTCATGGTTCTGCTTCATCGTGTTGACGGCCGTCTGCCACTGCTGTTCCTGCGACGCGTTGAGCTTGAGCTGGTCGTGCAGCTTCATGATCACGCCGAACGGGCCGCCGTCATGGCCGCCGTGCATCTGGTGCATGCCGGGGCCGCCCGGCGGCGGCATGTCGTTGGGCTGCGCGGCATGCGCGGTGCCGAATGCGAGAGCGAGCACGGTGGCGGCCGCAATGGCCACGCGGGAAGTGTTCTTATACATTTCAGAAACTCCTTGTATCCAAAGGGTCCGGCGATGCGGCGCGCGGAGTGACCCGGGTGCCGCATCCGGTAAGACGCAGGTTAGCGGCGCGTGCTCGGGCCGGTGTTACGCGGGATGGCTGCCGGGTTACGGCGCATTACAGTTCCCTTGCGTCGTAACCCGCAGTAACCCTTTCGCCCCTTTGTTTCGTTCTTCGACTCCGCGCTCGCGCGCTAAACTTCGAGCCATGACTACCCAGATCCTCATCGTCGACGACGACCAAGAACTCCGAGACCTGCTGCGCGACTATCTCGTGCGCCAGGGGATGGAAGTGTCCGTGCTGCACGACGCGGCGACGCTCGAGAAGCGCCTCGAGCGCGAGCGGCCCGACCTGATCGTGCTGGACCTGATGATGCCGGGCGTGGACGGCCTGACCGCGCTGCGCCAGCTGCGCGCGGCCGGCGACGACATCCCCGTGATCATGCTGACCGCGCGCGCGGACGACGTCGATCGCATCGTCGGGCTCGAGCTCGGCGCGGACGACTACCTCGGCAAGCCGTTCAACCCGCGCGAGCTGCTCGCGCGCGTGCAGGCCGTGCTGCGCCGCCGCCGCGCGACGCCGTCGGCGGCGGCGCCGGAGCAGCGCGAGCCGTTCGCGTTCGGCCGTTTCGTGCTCGACTTCCAGGCGCGCACGCTGTCGGTCGACGGCAAGCCGGCGACGCTGTCGAGCAGCGAATTCGCGCTGCTGAAGATCTTCGTGAATCACGCGCTGCGCACACTCACGCGCGAACGGCTGCTCGAGCTGCTGCACGGGCCCGAGTACGACGGCACCGACCGCGGCATCGACGTCCAGGTATGGCGCCTGCGCCGCATCCTGGAAACGGATCCGTCGACGCCGCGCTTCATCCAGACGGTCCGCGGGCGCGGCTACGTGTTCGTGCCCGACGGCGAGGCCCATGCGCAAGCCCATTGATTCGCTGTTCGGGCGGCTGGCGCTGCTGGTCGTCGGCGTGTTGCTCCTGTCGCACTTCGCGTGGTTCTTCGCGATGCGCCTCGAGCGCAACCAGATGCAGACGCGTTATGCCGTCGAGGAGGCCGCGTTCCTCGTCGACGCCGTGCGCCAGCACGTCGAGCGCACGCCCGACCAGCCGCTGCCGTCGCGGGTGCGGCTGGTGTCGCCGGACAGTCCCGATGTGCCGAAAGACGCCGATTCGAACCTGGCGGCGCCGCTCAAGCGTTTCCGCGACGACGTGAGCGAGCGGATGCCGCCCGGCACGCTGGTCGAGATCGGCGCGCCGGGCCATCCGCCGGTGCTGTGGGTCAAGGAGCCGAGCGACCGCAACTGGATCGTGGTGCCGGTGCAGCCGCTGCGCCCGCCGCGCTCGCTCGACCGGATGCTGCTGTGGCTCGGCACGATTTTCTCGGCCGGCGTGATCGCCGCGCTGTTCGCGGCCTGGCAGCTGCAGCAGCCGCTGCGCTCGCTGGCGCGCGCGGTCGCGCGCTTCGGCCGCGGCCAGCCGGTGCCGCCGTTGCGCGAGCGCGGCCCGCGCGAGCTGCGCCAGCTCACGCACGGCTTCAACCAGATGGTGGAACAGGTGTCGCAGGCCGAGAGCGACCGCGCGGTGATGCTGGCCGGCGTCGCGCACGACCTGCGCACGCCGCTCGCCAGGATGCGCCTGCGCGCGGAAATGATGGACGACGCGCGGCTGCGCGACGGCGTGGTGCGCGATGTCGACTCGATGTCGCACATCGTCGACCAGTTCCTCGTGTTCGCGCACGGCGGGGCGGACCGCAGCGAGCCCGTGCCGGTCGACCAGGCCTGCGAGCGGATCGCCCGCAGCTATCGCGCGGTCGCACCGAACGCACCGGCTGTCCAGACGCATCTGGCCGCCGACGAAGGCTTCCGCCTGCCGACCGCGACGCTCGACCGGATCCTGTCGAACCTGCTGGACAATGCGCATGCGTACGGCGCGCCGCCCGTGCTCATCGAGACGGCGCGTACGCCGGCGGGTTACGTGCTGTCGGTCAGCGACAGCGGCGGCGGGATTGCGCCGCGCGATCTGGCGGCCGCGACACGGCCGTTCGTGCGGCTCGACCCCGCGCGCGGCGGGAACGGCCACAGCGGGCTCGGGCTGGCGATCGTCGAGCGGCTGGTGCTGCGGCTGGGCGGGGCGTGCGAGATCGGCAATCGTCCCGAGGGCGGCCTGCGCGTGGCGATGACGTTCCCGTTCGACGTGGTGCCGAAGGACGAACTTCACGCCCAGGCCGCGTAAGCGGCGCATGCGGCGCCTGCCGGGCAGGCGCCGCGCGGCATCATTCGCCGAACAGCGTGCCGAGCGTCTCGGCGGCGTTGCTGTCGATGGTGTTGTAGGTCACGCTCGTGGCCTCGAAGATATAGACGGTCGTATAGCGGCCGAGGCGCTCCAGGATCTCCTCCTGCAGCGATTCCGGCACGACGTTCATGTTCAGGTACCACGCCGTCGACGACAGCCGGGTCTGGAACGACCCGTACTCCTGCATCAGCTCGTAGAACGCATCGGCGTCCTGATCGCGGCAGACGATCACCAAGTTTCCTGCCATTCGCTTCCTCCCGCTGGTCGGTCGATCCCTGGCGGCTATGGGGCTAGCGACGCCAGGGGCTAGCCCCGATCATACCTGCTTCGCCGCAATCGTCCGCTGACGTCCTGCATGGTTTGTGTCCGTGTGCGGCGGGCGGGTTCCCGGCCGGCCCGGATCACGGCATAATTCGGGGCCTGCATGCCGGCCGCACGACCGCGGCCGGGCTGCTCCGCACCGCACGCCTGCCGTTCGCCCGCGTGCCGGGCACGATCCGTGCGCCGCCCGCGCGCCGCGCCGAGCCGAGCCGGCCCCGGACGGTTGAACCTGAAATACAGGTTGGTGTAGTGTCGTGCCGTCGCGGCCCGACTCGCCGCGCCCGGAGGGCGCAGCTTGCACGCACGGCGCCTCGCGCCGGCGTGAAATCGTGAATCAATCGAATTACCGCGTCGAATTACCGCGCCCGTGCGCTTTGCCATGAATCAACATCGTCTGCCGGCTTCGTTCGGCCTTACCGGGGAGGGCGCCTGATGGACGTCGGATTCTTCAATCCGAACCGGACTGCCAACGCGTCCGCGTGGCGCGTCCTGCCGAACCGGTGGGACTTCATCGCGTTTCCGCTGATCATCTGCCTGATCGCGATGGCGGTCGTCGGCTTTCATGAAACGATGGCGCCGATCGGGACCCTTCAGACCCAGAAGATCTCGCTCGACCCGTCGAACCTGCCCGAATACGCGTTGCGCACCACGCTGCGGATGCTCGCCGCGATGGTCGCGTCGCTCGCGTTCACGCTGGTGTACGGCACGCTCGCCGCGAAAAGCCGCCGCGCCGGCATGGTGCTGATCCCGATCCTCGACATCCTGCAGTCGGTGCCGGTGCTCGGCTTCATCTCGTTTACGGTCACGTTCTTCCTCGCGCTGTTCCCGAGCCGCGTGCTCGGCGCCGAGCTCGCGGCGATCTTCGCGATCTTCACGAGCCAGGCGTGGAACATGACGTTCAGCTTCTACCAGTCGCTGCGCACGGTGCCGCGCGACCTGGACGAAGTGTCGCGCGGCTTCCACCTGACGTCGTGGCAGCGCTTCTGGAAGCTCGAGGTGCCGTTCTCGATGCCGGGGCTGATCTGGAACATGATGATGTCGATGTCGGGCGGCTGGTTCTTCGTCGTCGCGTCGGAGGCGATCACCGTCGGCAACCAGACGATCACGCTGCCGGGCATCGGCGCGTATCTTGCGCAGGCGATCTCGGACAAGAACCTCGGTGCGATCGGCTGGGTGATCCTGACGATGACGGTCGTGATCCTGGCCTACGACCAATTCCTGTTCCGCCCGCTGATCGCATGGGCCGACAAGTTCCGGATGGAGAACACCGCATCGGGCGATGCGCCGCAATCCTGGCTGCTCGACCTCGTGCGTCGCACGCGCCTGATTCACCAGCTGCTCGTGCCGGCCGGCTGGTTCTTCGCGAAGGCGGCGCGGATTCCGCTGCGCCTGCCGCTGTCGGGCGCGATGCGCTTCTCGCTGCCGAAGGTCGAGAAGAAGGCATCGCGCACGGTCGACATCGCATGGGCGGCGCTCTTGCTGCTCGGCACGGCCTATATCGTGTGGCGCGTCGTCAGCTTCGTGTCGACCGGCGTGACGATGGGCGAAGTCGGGCACGTCGTCGCGCTCGGGCTCATCACGCTGCTGCGCGTGGTCGTGCTGATCTCGATCGCGTCGGTGATCTGGGTGCCGATCGGCGTGTGGGTCGGGCTGCGCCCGAAGCTGGCCGAGAAGCTGCAGCCGCTCGCGCAGTTCCTTGCCGCGTTCCCGGCGAACCTGCTGTTCCCGGTGTTCGTGATCGTGATCGCGCGCTTCCACCTGAACCCCGACATCTGGCTGTCGCCGCTGATCGTGCTCGGCACGCAGTGGTATATCCTGTTCAACGTGATCGCCGGCGCCACGTCCTATCCGAACGACTATCGCGAAGCCGCGACGAACTTCCGGATCCGCGGCTGGCAGTGGTGGCGCCAGGCGATCCTGCCCGGCATCTTCCCGTACTACGTGACCGGCGCGATCACCGCCTCGGGCGGAGCATGGAACGCGAGCATCGTGTCGGAAGCGGTGCAGTGGGGCTCGACCAAGATCGAGGCGCACGGCCTTGGCGCGTATATCGCGCAGACCACCGCCGCCGGCGACTTTCCGAAGATCATCCTGGGCATCGCCGTGATGTCCCTGTTCGTCACCCTGTTCAACCGCCTGCTGTGGCGCCCGCTGTATGCCTTCGCCGAAGCGAAGCTGCGGCTCGACTGAGACCGATTGAGAGCGAAACGCGATGCACAATCCGAATGCTGTAAACGCCCCCGTCCAGACGTCCCAGCCGCCGCGCCTCGGTGAGGAAATCCTGCGCGTCGATCACGTCTGCCGCGGCTTCAACAAGACGCAGGGCGAGTTGCTCGTGCTCGACGACGCGAACCTGTCGCTGCGCGAGGGCGAGATCGTCGGGCTGCTCGGCCGTTCGGGCTCGGGCAAGTCGACGCTGCTGCGGATCATCGCCGGGCTGATCGAGCCGACCGGCGGTGACGTGACCTATCTCGGAAAGCCGCTGCGCGGCCCGGCCGAAGGCGTCGCGATGGTGTTCCAGACCTTCGCGCTGTTTCCGTGGCTGACCGTGCT
>NZ_QTPU01000026.1:0-119807 GCF_003857805.1 Burkholderia sp. Bp9099 | reverse complement strand
CGGTCAGGCTGACGTTGTCGAGCGCGCGCACGGCCGGGAAGGTCTTGCTGATGCCGCGCATCTCGAGCAGCGGCCGGAGGGACTCAGAACGCGACATAAGCGACCTCTTGCGTATCCAGGCCTGCACCGCGCAGGATGCCGGAGCGTGGTGAGAAATTGAAGAACATCGGCAGCGTCGCGGCGCCGATCGCGCCGGCGTCGGCGCCGAACGAGCCGCGCACGAGTTCCGGCGCGCTGCGGGCTTCCGGCGTGATGTCGGCGAGCGCCACGCCCAGGCGTTGCATGAGCGTGTCGAGCAGGCCGGCATCGACGTCCGAATCAAGGACGACGACCGGCAAATCGAGTACGGATAGCGCCCCGCGCAGCGCGAACGCGAGCGCATCGACGCAATCGTCGATCCATTCGTCGACGGCCGGCACGTTGCGTGCGATGCAGTCGTCGAGATCCGCGCGGTTCTCGACCTGCTCGCCGCAATGGCGGAGATGGCGAATCAGCGCGCTCAACGACGCACGCGTCAGGAGGATGTCCCACGCGCCGTGCGGCGCGGGCGCCGAGCGCAGGCGGCTCGGGTGTACGGGCATCACGGCGAAATCGCCGGCGTTGCCGGTGCGGCCGTGCAGGCAGTCGCCGTCGATCGCGATCCCGCCGCCGATCACCGGTCCGAGGAACAGATAGACGAAATTGTCGCGTTGCCGGCCGCAGCCGTAAAAGAGCTCGGCGATGGCGGCCGCATTGCCGTCGTTTTCGCTGAACACCGGCAGCGGAATGACATTAGCGAGTTCCCGGGCCAGGTCGATCTCGGCCCACGCGCGGAAGGCTTCGGCCGGCAGGCCGAGTTCGCGCAGCCAGCTCCCCAGGTTGAACGGATGGGCCACGCCGACGCCCGCCAGCCGATCGCGATCCTGCGCGGGCAGCAGCAGTTGCATCTCTTCGATGTCGCTGCGAACCAGTTCGAGCACGGTCGCGGGCGGAGGGAGCAGGGTGTCGTGGGAGCGGCGGCCGATGATCTCGCCCGCGAAGTTGACCAGCGCCGTTTCGATGCGCATGCGGTCGATGCGGACGCCGATGCCGAATGCCCCATTGGGATCGAGACGAATCAGCGACGCCGGCTGGCCGCGCTGGCCTTCGGTGCGGCCGGCGAATTCGATCAGTTTCGCGTCGGCGAGCGACGCGATGATGCCGCCGACAGCCGCACTCGTCATGTTCGCGTGGCGGGCGAGGTCGGCCTTCGACGCGCTGCCGGTACGGCGCAGCGTCTTCAGCAAAAGGCGCTCGTTGTAACGGCGCACGTTGACCGAGTTGCTGCCCTGGCCGATGTGCGGGCTTCGCATGGCGTCTCCCTCCATGTGGCGCCGCTTTCGGCGCATTAAATAAATCAAGTTGATTTATTTAAGCATGCGTTCGGCGTCCAGTCAGTTAGGTAAACCCCGGAAAGACATGCTTGCGGAAGATGGCGGGTGCCAGGTCTCGATCGGTCAGGTGTTGACCGGCACAAATTCTGATTTATGGGGCCGGATTTGAATGCCTTGCGGGCATTGGCTCGCGGTGCAGGCGCGATGCAAAGCCCCAGTGCTGGCCAGTGCGATCTCCGGTCTGTCGGCGTCGAGCGATTCGTCGACGCCGATCGGGTTCCGGCGCCCGTGATCGGGCCGGCACCCAGGTGAAGGGGCCGCGCGGCGTGGGCGACAGGCGTGCCGAAGCCGCGATTTCATCCCGTGCCCGCAACGATTGCCGACCCACACGCCGTTCCTTACATGGCCGGATCCCACTGCGGCGCGAACGCCGGACTCACGAGCCGCTGATTCTTCGGCAGGCCGGCGATCAGCGCCCGATCAGCGTCGTCCAGGTTCACGTCGAGCGATGCCAGATTGGCGAGCTGATTGCGTTGCCCGGCCGCCTTCGGCACGGCGGCCACGTTCGGCTGGTCGAGCAGCCATTTCAGCGCCACCTGGCTCGGCAGCACGCGATGCTTGTCGGCGATCCGCTGCAGTTCCGGGATCTCCGACACGCGGTTGCGCGCGAGCGGGCTGTACGCGATCAGCGCCATGTCATGTTGGCGCGCGAATTGCAGCAGCCGCGCCTGACCGAGCAGCACGTGATACTCGACCTGTATCGCGGCCAGTGGCGCCTGCATCTGTTCGACGACGGCGCGCAACAGCGCAAGCGGAAAGTTCGCGACGCCGATCGCGCGGGCGCGTCCCTGCTCCTTGAACGAAACGAGCGTGTCGATCGTCTCGGCAAGATTCCAGTCGGGCGCCGGCCAGTGGATCAGGAACAGGTCCACGTAGTCGCAGCGCAGCGCGCGCAAGGTGTCGTCGAGCGATTTCCGCATGCGTTCGGGGTTCAACTGGTCCCACCATACCTTGCTGGTCACGTGAATCTGCTCGCGCGGGACGTTCGAAGCGGCGATGGCGTTGCCGACCGCCGCTTCGTTCTCGTACGCGGCTGCGGTATCGATATGGCGATAACCCGACTCCAGTGCGAGCGCGACCGCGCGCGTGCATTCGTCGCCGAGCATGGGCCATGTGCCGAGCCCCAGTTTCGGCATGTTCAATCGATGGCGGTTGACGATGCGTTGCATGAACGACTCCTTCTCGATGGGGTGAGCCGGCGCGGCCTGCGCGTGCCGTGCCGGCGCGTTCGTCAGCGTTGCGCGCTGTCGCAGGTCGAGCGGTGCACCGCGGCTGCGGGTGATGTGCCCGTCGATGCCGCTTCGCGTCGCGCGACGAACTTCGCGATGCGCCAGCCGAATACGATGGCCGGGCCGAGCGTCGTGCCGGGGCCGGGGTACGTGCCGCGAAAGATCGACGCGAGATCGTTGCCGCACGCGAACAGGCCGGGGATCACGCGCCCGTCGACATCGATCACCTCGCCGTTCGCCGTGCCGCTCAACCCCGCGCTGCACGCGAGATCGGCCGGCCATACGGTCACCGCGTAGTAAGGCCCCGCGCCGATCGGCCGGATGCACGGATTCGGCTGTTGCGCCGGATCGCCGTTGAAGCGGCTCATCGGGCTGCTGCCGCGCTGGAATGCCGGATCCCTCCCTTCGGCGGCGTCGCGATTGTAGGTCGCGACGGTGCGCGCCAGGCCGTTCGCATCCACCTGCAACTTCGCCGCCAGCTCGGCCAGCGTTGCACCTTTCACCAGATAGCCGGCGCGTTCGAATTCGGCGATGCGGGCCGCACTGCGCGCCGGCATCAGCAGGCCGAGGCCATAGGTGCGAATGAACGCAGCATCGACGATCAGATGGGCCGGCACGCTCGGCCCGTTGCCGCTGTCGCGCAGCATGCCCATCACGAAGTCGTGGTATGAGTTCGATTCGTTGACGAAGCGCTCGCCGCGGCTGTTGACCGCGATGAGGCCGGGCTTCGCGCGATCGAGAATGATGTGCGGCCAGACGCTGTCGCCGTCGCTGCCCGTGGGGGCGCCCGGTGCGCGGCGGATCGAACACGGCATCCATAGCCCCGGGCTGTCGCCGCCGTTTTCGACCCGCGCATTGACGCGCTGTGCGCGGTCGACGCCGTCGCCGGTATGCGTATTCGGCGACAGCGACAGCGGCTGGGCCGCGGCAGGGAAGAACTGCCGGCGCAGCGACGGATGGCGCGTGATGCCGCCGGTCGCGAGCACCACGCCGCGCCGCGCGCCGATTCGCTTGCGACCGCCATCCGGTGTCGTGACGATGGCGCCGGTGACGCGGCCGTTCTCGCGTACCAGTTCGAGCAGCGGCGTGTCGAAGCGAATCTCGACCTGGCGTTTGAGCAGGCTGTAATAGAGCCGGGCGGCGAGCGCGTTGCCCATCACCAGCTGCGTGCCGCGCGGAAAGCGCAGGCGATCCATCGCATAGCGCCCGACGACCGTGATCGTGCGCTTGAAGTTCGCGACCGACGCGAACGGCGCGAGCAGCGCATTGAGGTCGGCGCGCGCGACCATCATGCCGCCGAGGCCCATGAATTCCTTGCGCGGCGGGCGCACGCGCGCGAACGCGCGGCCGAGCACGCGCGCATCGAACGGCGCGGGCACGAGCGCCCGGCCGCCGTAGGCCGCGCCCGGGCCGTTGACGTAATCCGGATGTGCGGTGGCGGCGACGAACTTCACGTCGCTGATGCGCGCGAGTTCGTCGATCGCGTCGGGGCCGCTTTGCAGAAATGCTTCGCGCGCGTCGTCGCCGCCGCGCGCGCCGACCACCGACTGCAGGAAGCGGCGCGCATCGTCGACGCTGTCGGGCACGCCCGCGGCGACGCTCAAGCGTGTGCCCGGCACCCACGTCGTGCCGCCCGACGTGGACGTGATGCCGCCCACCGCGGCGGTTTTTTCGCATATCAGGACGGCGAGCCCCTCGTGATGCGCGACGAGCGCGGCGGTCATGCCCGCCGCACCTGCGCCGAACACCAGCAGGTCCACCTCTTCGTCCCAACCCTGTTGCACTGCAGCCATGTCCACGTCTCCTTCGTTTCGTTCCGCCGCACGTCCGGATTCGTGCGCGCGGCGGAAGAGGCTTCGATCTTTGTGGAATGTTATTCCAATAACAAAGAAAGTGGAATAGTGTTCCGAAATATGTCCGGAAGACGAGGCGCGACTTCATTCAGGGTGCACGATGCCTGCACCGGCTGCGCGTCGACGCCGGCGCGGCGGAAACGATTCGGCAGGCCGCGCCGCGCATGACGATCGCGACCTGTCCACATGCACTCAGGCGGCGGTATCGACCAGGAATGCGACCATTCGATCGCAGACCCGCGCGAACATCTGCGTGCCCGTGACGGTTCGGCAACCGCGGGCACGCGCTGCCTCGATGAACGGCGTGAGCGGCGGCTTCGTGACGACGTCGCCGACGAACGCGGTGGCCGGCACGCGCGAGACGTCGACGGGCAGCGGATCGTCCGGCCGCATGCCCATCGGCGACGCATTGACGATCACGTCGAACGACTCGGCTGCGATATCCGCGGCGGCGACGCGCACCGTGCCGCGTTGCAGCGTGGCCAGCCGCTCGACCAGCGACGCGGTGCGGCCGGCATCGTTGTCGCGCACGTCGAGCGACGTGACACCCGCCATCACCAGCGCATGGCCGATTGCCGAGCCTGCGCCGCCCGCGCCGACCAGCAGTGCGCGCTTGCCGCGCAGGTCGCAGCCTTCGTCGCCGAGCGCGGCGACGAAACCGGTGCCATCGAACATGCCGCCGTGCCAGCCGCCTTCGGCGGTGCGTCGTAGCGTATTCGCCGCGCCGAGGAATGCCGCTTCATCGGACAGGCGCGAGCAGAACCCGGCGGCGCTGAATTTGTGCGGCACGGTGATGATCACGCCGTCGACGTTGCGCATCGGTGTGATGCCCGCGAAGAACGCCGCAAGATCGGCCGGTGCGACATGAGCGGGAACGACCAGCGCGTCGAGTCCGGCCTCGCGCAGCGCGGCCGTCACGCCTTTCGGCGAACGGACCTGCGCGATCGGATCGCCGACGATGAAATGAATGCGGGTCGCACCGCTCAGGCCTTCGTCGAGCGAAACCGGGGCGGTCGGGGTCAAGGGGGCTGTCATGCTGTTTTCATCTCCTGGGTTGAACCGGCCTCGTCGTGTACGATGCCGAGCAATTTCGCCTGGGTGGCGGTGTCCTGTTCGAGCGCGACCGCGCTGCTTTCGTGCGCGACGCGACCGTTGACGAGCACGTACGCGCGATCCGCGATCGGCAGCACCATGTCGGCCTGGTGCTCGACGATCACGACGCTCGCGCGCTCGCGCAGCTTGACTACCGCGTCGAGCACTTCCTGTACGACGGCGGGCGCGAGCCCCTCGAACGGTTCGTCGAGCAGGATCGCCTTCGCCGGCGCCATCAGCGCGCGCGCGATCGCCACCATCTGTCGTTCGCCGCCGGACAGATGTTCGGCGCGCGCATCCTTGCGCGTCGCGAGTCGCGGGAACAGCGCGAACATCTCGTCGACGCTCGCGCCGCCCTTGCGTGCGGCGAGCCGCAGGTTCTCGGCGACCGTGAGGTTCGGGAACAGGCGGCGGCCCTCGGGCACCATCGCGAGGCCGAGACGATTGATCTCGTGCGCGGGGCGCCCGGTGATGTCGTGGCCGTCGAACACGATGCGCCCGGCCGTCACGTCGGCGACGCCGGTCGCGGCGCGCAACGTCGTCGTCTTGCCGACGCCGTTGCGTCCGAGGATCGCGATCACTTCGCCTTCGTGGAGCGTGAGGTCGATGCCGTCGAGGATCGTGTTGCCGGTATAACCGGCCTTCACGCCTTCGAGGCGCAGCAGCGGGCGTCGCGCCGGTGCGGCATCTTCGTGCTGCACGCCGCGTCGGGCGGCCAGCCTCGCATCGACCGGCCGCTCGCCCTTCGCGTGGCCCAGGTAGGCTTCGATCACCTCGGGATGGCGCGCGACTTCGGCCGGCGAGCCGTCGGCGATCAGCCGGCCGCGATGGAGCACGCTGACGCGATCGGAAATCGTCAGCACGCGATCGATGTCGTGCTCGATCAGCAGCACCGCGTGATGGTTCGCCAGTTCGCGGATGATCGCCGCCACGCGCACGCGGTCGGCTTCGGCAAGCCCCGCGAGCGGCTCGTCGAGCAGCAGCAGGCGTGCGCGAGTCGCGAGCGACAGCGCGATTTCGAGCAGGCGCTGCTCGCCGTGCGACAGGCTTTCGCAACCATGCGCCGCGCGCTCTGCCAGCCCGACCGCCGCGAGCAGCGACCAGGTCATCTCGTTCTGTTCGCCGAGCGTGTGCGCGTCGCGCCAGAGGCCGAGGCGATCGTGCTGCGCGGCCTGCACCGCGACCCGCACGTTCTCGAACACGGTGAGATTGCGAAATACGCTGAGGATCTGGAACGAGCGACTCATGCCGAGCCGCACGCGGCGGAACATGGCGAGCTTCGTCACGTCCTTGCCGTCGAACGTGATCGTGCCGGCCGTCGGCGACAGCACGCCCGTCAGCATGTTGAAGAACGTGGTCTTGCCCGCGCCGTTCGGGCCGATGAAGCTGTGCAGCCGGCACGGATGGACGTCGAGGTCGATCCGTTCGGCGGTCACGAGCGAGCCGAAACGCTTCGACAATCCGCGCACGCTCAGCACGGGCGTGGCGGGATCGGTCTCGACGCCGCCCGCGCGATACGGCGCGATCGTGGCGGGGCGCACGGGAATCGTGTCGCGCACGAGGGTCCAGCGCGGACGTCGCAACAGCCGCTGCGCGATGCCGTGGATGCCCTCGGGCGAGAAGAACGCGAACGCGATGACGATCGGCGCGAAGATCAGCCACCAGTGCTCGGTCAGGCTGCTGAGCTTGTCTTCGAGCAGGATGAACGCGATCGCGCCCCACAGCGGCCCGAGAAACTGGTGGACACCGCCGAGCACGGTCATCAGCAGGCTGTCGCCCGCGTGCTCCCAGCTCAGGTTGTTCGCGTACGCGCCCTGCAGCATCAGGCACAGCAGGCCGCCCGCGTAGCCGATCACCGCAGCCGAGATCACGAACGCGCGCAGCTTGAGCCGATACGTGTCGTAGCCGAGGCTCGCCGCGCGCTGCTCGTTGTCGCGCAGTGCCTGCAGCGCCCGTCCGAACGGCGCGTGCACGAGGCGCCATAGCAGACAGGCGATGGCGATCACCGTCACGCATGCGAATACGTGGAAGCCGACGGTCGTCGGGAAGGTCGGGCGCGGCACGTTCTGCAGGCCGTTTTCACCGCCGGTCACGTCGGTCCACTTGAACGCGATCTCGAACGCGATCTGCGAACAGGCGAGGGTGAGCAGCGAGAAGTAGAGCCCACGCCGGCGCAACACAACCGCGCCGATCAGCGCGGCGAGCACGGTCGTCACGATCACGGTGGCCGCCAGCGCGAGCAACTCGTTGCCCAGCACGCGCAGCAGCGACACGGCGACCAGGTACGTGGCCGTGCCGAAGAACACCGATGCGCCGAACGGGACGAGCCCCGTATACGCGACCAGCAGGTTCACGCCCATCCCGTAGAGCGTGTAGATCGCGATCTGGGTTGCGCGCTCGAGCGGCGTGCCGGTCGCGGTGAGGGCAAGCGACACGAGGACGAGCGCGGTGGTCAGCACTGCAACCGGATGGCGGGTCAGATAATCGAATTTCATTCGAAGCGCTCCCAGCGTTCACCAAACAGCCCGCGAGGGCGCACGAGAAGGACGAGTGCCATCAGCGCGTACATCGCGACCGACGAGCCCGCCGGAAAGAACTGGACGGCCAGCGCGGTTGCGATGCCGACCAGCAGGCCGGCGACCACCGCGCCGGCGAACGAGCCGAGCCCGCCGATCGTGACGATCACGAACGCGGGCATCACGGCGGTCGTCGCCATCCCCGGCGTGACCGTGACGAGCGGTGCCGCGAGCACGCCCGCGGCACCCGCGAGCAGCGCGCCGAGCGCGAACGCGCCGGTCAGCACGCGCGGCAGGTTGATGCCGAGCAGGCCGACCATTTCAGGATCGCGGCTGCCGGCGCGCAGGATCCGCCCGTATGGCGTGTAGTTCATGAACCACCACAGCACGACGAGGATCGCGATCGTCGCGGCGAGCACGAACAGCCGATACTTCGTGATCAGCAGCGGCCCGTATACGAGAAACCCGTTGAGCATCCCGGGCGGACTGAACGGCAGCCCGCCCGCGCCCCACACGAGGCGAACCAGTGCGGTGAGCAGCAGCGACAGCGCGAACGTGACGATCAGGCCGAGGAGCGGCTCCTTGCCGTACAGGCGCCGGATGAACACCACTTCGATCAGCACGCCCACCGCCGCGACGAGCACCGGTGCGAGCGCGACGGCGGCCCATCCGAACTGCGTCGACAGTGCGATCGCGAAATACGCGCCGAGCGCGAAGAGCGCGCCATGCGCGAAATTCACGATGCCCAGCAGCCCGCAGATGATCGACAGTCCGATCGCGAGCAATACATAGAGGAACCCCAGCACCAGTCCGTTGGCGACCTGGGACAACAACATTTCAGCCATGCCCTTACTCCAGAGTGCGGCTCGCCGCGCCGCGCCGCGGCCCGTCGTGACGGGCGAGCGGCGGGCCGCGACGCGCGCGGGATACGCTTGGGGCGGCGGCGCGCGGGCTCAGCGCGCGGCCATCTTGCAGCCGATCTCCTCGCGTGTGCCGAAGAGACGGTCGAGGTCGCCGGGGTTCTGCGGCGCGACGGAGATCGGGTCGAGCCAGTCCCATTTGTCGCCGATCCGGTCCTTCACCTTGAACACGCTCCAGCGCCGCAACAACTGGTGGTCCCACGGGCGGAAGTAGGCGGCGCCGCTGCCGTCGGCGACCTGAATGGTCTCCAGGCTCTGCACGATGTCCGCGCCGGACGTGCTCTTCGCGTGGTTGATCGCCTGCAGCAGTGCGCGCGCCGTGAACCAGCCGATCCAGGCCTTGTCGGCCGGCGGCTTGCCGTACTTCGCCGTGTACTTCCTGATGAACGCAACTTCTTCCGGCGCATGGCCCGGCGAGCTGAAATGCCACGGCTTGCCGTAGTAGCCGGTGGCGGCGTCGGCGTTGATCGACCAGAGATCCGAGTCGCCGATGATCGGGCACGCCACCGGGATGCGGCCTTTCATGCCCATTTCCGCGTATTGCTTCAGGAACGTCGACAGGTCGCCGCCCGGCAGCCCGAGCAGCACGACATCGGGTTTCGACTGGCGGATCTTCAGGATGAACGAGCTGAAGTCGGTGGTGTTGAGCGGCGTGACGTCGGCGCCGGTGATGACGCCGCCGGCCTGTTTCAACAAGTCGGACATCGCGCGCTGAATGTCCTGCCCGTACGCATAGTTCGCGACGAGGAAGTGCCATTTCTTGCCGATCGCGAGCATCGACGGCGCGAGTGCGCGGCATGCGACGGGCGTCGGGCTCAGCACGCGGAACGTGTACGGGTTGCAACTGCTGCCGGTCAGCTCGCGCGCGGCGGCGTTCGGCGCGATGTAAGGCGTCCTGGTGCGCCATGCGACCGACGACATCGCGAGCGACGTGCCGCTGTTCGTGCCGCCGATCACCGCGATCGCGTGGTCCTGCTCGACGAGCTTCTGCATGTTCTGCTGCGCCGACTGCGGGTTCGGTTCGTCGTACCAGACGAGATCGACGCGCCGGCCGCGCGCCTGGTTGCCCGCCTCCTCGAGCGCGAGCTTGACGCCGTTCGCGATCACTTCGCCTTGTTCGGTCCACACGCCCTGCTTGGCCATCAGCAGGCCCAGCTTCAGCGGTTGCTCGCCCTGCGCGCGCACGATCGCCGGCGCGGCGAGCGCCGCGGCCCCGCCCGCGAGCGCCTTGCCCGCGGTGACGAGCCACGCGCGGCGCGACGCCGCCGGGTGGTCAGGCACGTCTGCCGGGGCGCCGGAAAGGGTGTCGTTCTGCTCGTGCTGATCAGTCATGTGTCTGGCCTCCTGTTTCCTGGTCAAGGTTCGATTCCGTGCGGTCCGTGGGCGGGCCGCGCGACACGTGTCGAATTTTCGTGAATTCTGGTTGGAAGTGGAATAGCATTCAACAATCAAAGATGGTTTCAATAAATCGGGGTATTCACCCGGTCGATCCGGAAGACGAACGGCTCGACGCGACACGTACGCCCCGCACAACGGAGATGAAGCGATGGCAAGAAGACGGCTGGCAGTGATCGGTGCAGGCGCAATCGGGCGGATGCACGTGGAGCGCGCGCGCACGCATGCGCAGGTGGAAGTCGCGGCGATCGCCGATCCGTCGCCGGCGGCCGAGCAGTTCGCGCGTGCCGAGGGGCTGCGCTGGTTCGCCGACTACGCGACGATGCTCGACGCGATGCGCCCGGACGGCGCGATCGTCGCGACGCCGAATGCGACGCATGTCGAGGTCGGCCTTGCCTGCATCGCGCGCGGCGTGCCGGCGCTGATCGAGAAGCCGGTGTCGGACAGCGTCGCGGCGGCGGCGGGCCTCGGTCGCGCCGCACGCGAGGCCGGTGTGCCGCTGCTGGTCGGCCATCATCGCCGCCACAATCCGGTCTTGCGGCGCGCGCGAGAGATCGTGCAGTCGGGGCGGCTCGGCAAACCCGTCGCGGCCAATGCGCTCGCGACGTTCTACAAGCCCGACGCGTATTTCGACATCGAATGGCGTCGTCGCGCGGGCGGCGGCCCGGTGTTGATCAACCTGATTCACGACATCGACATCATGCGGTTCCTGCTCGGCGAGATCGTCGAGGTGCAGGCCCAGGCGTCCAATCGCGTGCGCGGTTTCGACGTGGAAGACACGGCCGCCGTGCTGCTGCGCTTCGACAGCGGCGCGCTCGGCACGCTGGCCGTGTCCGACTGCGCGACCTCGCCGTGGAACTGGGATCTCGCGGCGGGCGAGGCCGCGCACTATCCGCGCCAGCAGGTGAACACGCATTTCCTGATCGGCACCGATGCCTCGCTCACGCTGCCGCAGCTCGATCTGTGGGAATACCGCAGCGGGAAGGGCTGGCACGATCCATTGACGGTCGAGCGCTGCACGCCGCATGGCGCCGATCCGTATCACGAGCAGTTGCGCCACTTCGCGGCGGTGATCGCGGGCGCCGAGGCGCCGCTGTGTCCGGCCGACGACGCCGCGCGCACGCTCGCGGCGACGCTCGCCGTGCATCGCGCGGCTGCGACGCGCACGGGCGTTGCACCCGCGGACGTCGTCGCGTAGCCGCGGGTAGCGGGCGCCGGCCTAGCGCTGGCGCCGGTAGAACGCCACCGTCTGCCGCAGTCCGTCGTCGAGCGCGGTCCGCGGCAGGCCGGGCAGCAGGCGGTCGAGCGCGGGGTCGTCCGGGAACGCCGTCGCGATCGGCAGCGGCGGGCCGCCGGCATCGATGTGCGCACGCGGCACGAGGGCCGCGATCCGTTCGATCAGCGTGTTCACCGGGGTGATCTCGCCCGCCAGCGTGAAGGCGTGTGCGCCTTCGATGTCGGCCAGCAGCGCGGCCTCGTAAGCGGCGGCGACGTCGTCGGCGAACACGAGGCCCGTCGCGCCGGTAAACGGAATCGTGTAGCGCTCGCCGCGCGCGGCCGCCCGACAGGCCAGGCTCGGCCCCGCGCTCGATCCGGTCTCGCGTCCGGCCCCATAGACCACGAGCGGACGGAAGCCCACGCTCGCGATCCCGTGGTCGTGCCAGTACGCGCGTGCCGATCCTTCGCACGCCAGCTTGAACGCGCCGTAGTGGGTTTGCGGCAACGGCACGGCGCCGTCGTCGGGGCCGAATACGCCGGCGCTGCTCGCATAGAGCACGCGTCGCAGCCCGGCCGAGCGTGCGGCCTCGAATACGTTCAGCGTGCCGATCAGGTTGACCCGCGCGCCGCGCACGGGATCGGCCGCGCAGTCGGGCGTGAGGATGCCTGCGAGATGGATCGCCGCGTCGCAGCCGTCGAAGGCGTGCGCCGTGGCGGCCGCGTCGGCGATGTCGCCGGTGCGCCAGCGTACGGCCGCAGCCCGTTCGGGCGCGAGCGCCTCGACGAGGCGCGGGTTCGTGCGCACGTCGAAGCTCACGCATTCCATGCCGCGCGCCAGCAGCCTCCTGATGATCCATGCGCCGAGAAAACCGCTGCCGCCCGTTACCAGTACTCGCATTGCGTTGCCTCCCTGTCGTCACAAAGTCTTTGCGAAATCCGATTGAGTGGAATAGTATTCCACTTCGCAATGATATTCCATGGACGTCGCGATCGTGTCGTATCCGGCGTTGGAGATACTGAACGGGCAGGACTGAACATGAAGCGTGAACCGATACTCGATTGCGACGTGCTGGTACTGGGCTCCGGCGCGGGCGGCCTCGCGGCGGCCGTCACGGCGGCGGCGCGGGGCCTGGGCGTGATCGTCGCCGAGAAGGAGGCCGCGTTCGGCGGCACCACCGCGTGGTCGGGCGGATGGATGTGGATTCCGCGCAATCCGCTCGCGACGCGTGCCGGCATTCGCGAGGACATCGATGCGCCGCGCACGTACCTGAAGAACGAGCTGGGCGCGCAGTTCGATGCGGCGAAGGCCGATGCGCTGCTCGAACGCGGCCCGGAGATGATCGAATTCTTCGAGCGGAACACGGCGCTGCGCTTCGTCGACGGCAACCGCATTCCCGATTTCCACACCACGCCGGGCGCCGGCACGGGCGGGCGCTCGGTCTGCGCGATGCCGTACGACGGCCGTGAACTGGGCCCGCTGATCGACAAGCTGCGCACACCGCTGTCGGTGACGACGCTCAAGGGGATGGCACTCGCGTCCGGCCAGGATCTCGCGCATTTCTATCGCGCGACGCGCTCGCTGAGCTCCGCGCTGCATGTCGGCCGCCGGCTGGCCGCGTTCGCGTGGCACAAGCTGCGTTACGGGCGCTCGATGCATCTCGTCAACGGCAATGCGCTCGTCGCGCGCCTGTTGAAGTCGGCCGCCGATCGCGGGGTCGACCTGCGCACCCATGCGAAGGCGATCGGCCTGCTGCGCGACGACGTGCGCGTGATCGGCGCCCGCGTGGCGATCGACGGCATCGTGCACGAGGTGCGCGCGGCGCGCGGCGTCGTGCTGGCTTGCGGAGGCTTCCCTCACGATCAGGCGCGGCGTGCGCAGACGTTCGCGTATACGCCGTCGGGCCGCGAACACTGGTCGGCGGCGCCGCTCTGCAATACCGGCGACGGGATCCGGCTCGGCGAATCGATCGGTGCGCATTTCGACCGGTCGCTCGATGCGCCGGCCGCGTGGGCGCCCGTTTCGCTGGTGCCGCAACCGGGCGGCGACGCCGTTGCGTTTCCGCATTTGATCGAACGCGCGAAGCCGGGCGTGATCGCGGTGACACGCGCGGGCAAGCGCTTCGTGAACGAGGCATCGTCGTATCACGACTTCATTGCCGCGCTGCTCGACACGACGCCGGCCGGCGAGGAAGTATGCGCGTGGCTCGTCTGCGACCATCGCTTTCAGCGGCGCTATGGGCTCGGTTTCTCGAAGCCGTTTCCGTTCCCGACCGGCCCGTACCGGCGCTCGGGCTATCTGAAGCGCGGCGCGACGCTCGACGCGCTCGCGCGCGAATGCGGAATCGACGCCGCTTCGCTGGTGGACACGGTATCGACCTACAACCAGTACGCGAAGCAGGGTTGCGATCCGGCGTTTCACAAGGGCTCGACGCCGTACAACCGCGTGCAGGGCGATGCCGACCGGCAGCCGAACCCATGTCTCGCGCCGATCGACGCGGGGCCGTTCTATGCGGTGAAGCTGCTGCCGGGCAGCCTCGGCACGTTCGCGGGCCTGGCCACCGACCGCGACGCGCGCGTGCTCGACCACGCCGGCCGTGCGATCGCCGGCCTCTACGCGGTCGGCAACGATTCCGCCAGCATGATGGGCGGCTGCTATCCCAGCGGCGGCATCACACTCGGCCCGGCGATGACGTTCGGTTATCTCGCCGGCCTTTCTCTCGCCGACGCCGCGCCCGAATCCGCGCGTGCCGGCATCGATTCATCCTCGAGGACAACGCAATGAGACTGTATGACGTAGTGACGCTCACGGTGAAGATCGGCGCGAACGCGCAGGTCTTCGAAGGGATTCAGGCCAGCGGCGATCCGCACGGCGGCAGGCTGCTCGGCGCGTGGTACTCGGACATCGGCACGCTCGGTCAGGTGCTGGTGCTGCGCGGTTATGAATCGGAGGCCGCGCTCGTCGCCGAGCGCAAGCGGATGCTGCTCGAAGGCAACCCGTTCGGCTGCGGCGAATCGATCGTCGACGTGAAGACGGCCAGCTATGCGCTGTTCCCGTTCCTGCCGCCGATCGAACCGGCCGTGCACGGCGGCATCTACGAGATGCGCGTATATGGCACGAAGCTCGGCAGCCTGCAGCACACGATCGACGTGTGGGAGCAGGCGGTGCCGGAGCGCACCCGCCGCTCGCCGCTGGTCGGCGCGATGTATGCGCTCGACGGCGACACGCCGCGGTTCCTGAACATCTGGCCGTATGCGAGCGTGGACGAGCGTTCGCGCATTCGCGCCGAAGCGGTCAGGGACGGCATCTGGCCGCCGAAGGGCGGCCCGGCCCACCTCACGACCATGGAATCGACGATCTGCGTGCCCGCGCCGTTTTCGCCGTTGCGCTGAACGTGCCGCGTATTGCGCCATGACGCTCAAGGAGACGATATGACCCAGCCTCAATTCCGCGCGCTGTCGCTGTCGGCGCTGACCGTGCTCGAACTGAGCCCGCCGCAGATGGTGCGATGCGCCGTCGACGCCGGCTACGACTACGTCGGCCTGCGACTGCTGCCGGCCACCGACACCGAGGTTCGCCACGAGATCGTCGGCGATACGCCGCTCAAGCGCGAAACGCTGGCGGTCCTGCGCGATACGGGCATGCGTGTGCTCGACGTCGAGATCGCGCGCCTGAAGCCCGATACCGACGTGACGCACTACCTGCCGATGCTCGAAACGGCGGCGGAGCTCGGCGCGCGCTACGTCCTCGTGGCCGGCAACGATCCCGACGAGGCGCGCACCGTCGACCGGCTCGGCCGGCTGTGCGACCTGGCCGCGCCGCTCGGCCTGTCGCCGTCGCTGGAGCCGATGCCGTGGACCGACGTGAAGGACATCGGCGCCGGCGCGCGCATCGTCGACGCGTGCGGCCGGCGCAACACCGGATTGATCGTCGATCCGATCCACTTCGATCGTACCGGCTCGTCGCTCGACGCGTTGCGCGCGTTGCCGCACGCGTACTTCGGCTACGTCCAGTTCTGCGATGCGCCGGCCGAACGGCCGACCGACGTCGACACGCTGCTGTTCCAGGCACGCTGCGCGCGGATGGTGCCGGGCGAGGGCGGTCTCGACCTTGCGGGCATCCTGCGCGCGCTGCCCGCTCACCTGCCGGTGAGCGTCGAGGTGCCGAACGAAGCGTGGGCGAAGACGACGCATGCCGTCGAGCGCGCGCGCCGCCTGCGTGAAGCGACCGTTGCCGTGATCGATGCGGCGGCCGTGCCGGCCTGATCGCGCGGCGGCCGCCTTCTCGACGCGACGGGCCCGATCGGCGCCAGGCATCGCGCCGGCGCGCGGATCGGGCATTCGATACGACAACAAGAACAGCATCTCCGGAGACATCAGCATGACTTCCTCGCAGACGGCCCGACGGCCGAAACATTTCATTCAGGAAAGCGAATCGAACGACGCGCGCTCGCTCGACGTTCAGCAATTTCTCGATACGCGGCCGGTGGGCCGGTTCCAGTGGCTCGTGCTGGTGTTGTGCATGCTGATCGTGATGCTCGACGGGCTCGACACGGTAATGATCGGCTTCATCGCGCCGTCGATTTCCGGCGCGTGGTCGATTCCGCGTGACGCGCTGGGCCCGGTGATGAGCGGTGGCCTGCTCGGCCTCGCGTTCGGCGCGCTCACGGCCGGCCCGATGTCCGACCGCTTCGGCCGCAAGACGGTGATGGTCAGCGCGGTGATGTTCTTCGGCCTGTGGAGCATTGCATCGGCGTTTGCGACCGGCGTGGTGTCGCTGACGGTGCTGCGCTTCCTGACCGGCATCGGCCTGGGCGCGTCGATGCCGAATGCGGCCACGCTGATGGCTGAATATGCGCCGCCGCGGCGGCGCGCGCTGATGGTGACGGCCGTGTTCTGCGGCTTCACCTTCGGCGCGGCGGGCGGCGGTTTCGTGAGCGCGTGGATGATCGAAACGTGGGGCTGGCATTCGGTCCTGCTGCTCGGCGGCGTGCTGCCGATCGCGTACGTGCCCATCCTCGTCAAATGGCTGCCGGAATCGGCACGGTATCTCGCGCTGTCGGAGCGGCGCCGCGCACGGCTCATCGGCGTGCTGAATCGCATACAGCCGGCGGTCGCCGACGCACGGACGCGGTTCGTGTCCGCCGAACCGGCGCGCGACGTGCGCAGTCCCGTTCGCGCGATTCTGTCGCGCGAACATGCGTTCGGCACGGTGATGCTGTGGATCTGCTACTTCGCGGGATTGCTGACCGTCTATCTGCTCGGCAACTGGCTGCCGACGCTGATTCGCGGTCTGGGTTTTTCGCTGGCCGAGGCGGCGATCGTCGGCGCGCTGTTCCAGGCGGGCGGAACGGTCGGCTCGTTGCTGATCGGCTGGCAGATGGACCGGTTCAATCCGCACGCCGCGCTCGGCGCGACCGTGCTCGCCGGCGGCGCGCTGGCCTGGTACATGGGTGTGTCGGCTCATCCGTTCGGCGTCATCTGCGTGCTCGCGTTCGGCATCGGGTACTGCATGAACGGTTCGAATACGGGCTTCTGCGCGCTGGCGGCCGGCTCCTATCCGACCGAAATGCGGGCCACCGGGACGAGCTGGATGCTCGGGGTCGGCCGTTTCGGCGGCATCGCGGGCGCGATGCTGGGCGCGGCCATGCTCCATGCGAACTGGAGTTTCGGCCAGGTCTTCGCGGCGCTTGCGGTGCCTGCCGCCGTGGGCGGCGCGGCGGTGCTGCTCAAGGGCGCGCGCCATCGCGGGAGGTTCGTGGCCGTGAGCGGGGCTGCCGGCCACTGACGGCGAGCGCGGCGCCACGGTGGGGGGCGGCGTCGCGCAAATTCTCTTGAATTCCAGTATGGAATTGTGTTCTTATTTGACATTCACCATACGGACGAGAAGGCGCCATGGCAGGAAATCTCGAGCGTGCGCTCGCAGTGCTGGAATTGCTGGCAAAGAACGGCGGCCGCATGCCGCTGGCTACCATTGCCGATACGCTGAACATTCCCCGCAGCGGCACGCATCGCCTGCTGTCGATGCTGATCGACGAGGGGTTCGTCCGTCAGGACGAGGAGCACGGCGAATACATGCTGGCGCTGAAGCTGGTGTCGCTCGCGCTGATCTATTTGTCGACGAGCGGGGTATTCGACATTTCCCAACCGGTGCTCGATCGCCTGGCCGAGTCGTCGGGCGAACTGGCACGGCTGGGCGTGGTCGAGGACGATCACATCACGTTCGTCGGCAAGGCGCAGGGTGCGAAGTCCGGGCTGCGTTACGACCCGGACATGGGCAGCCAGCCGCCGCTGCATTGCACCGCGAGCGGCGAGGCGTGGCTCGCGACGCTGCCCGACGAGCGCGCGATCGAACTGGTGTCGAGGCAGGGCGGCCTCGGCGCGAAGGCGCAGAATGTACCGCGCGCACCGAAGACGATCCAGCAGTTCCTGAAGGATCTGAACGGCGCGCGCGAGCGTGGCTACGGGATGGCGATCGAGACGTACGAGGTCGGCATGACGTCGATCGCGGCGGCCGTGCGCAATCCGGTCACGAACGAAGTGGTCGGTATCGTGAGCCTCGCCGGGCCGACGAGCCGCCTGCCGGAATCGCGCCTGAAGGAACTCGCGCCGCTATTGCTCGCGGCTGCGTCGGACATGAGCGCGGCCACGCTGGGTTCGCCGTGGTTCAAGCGGACGGGCACGGCGGCTGCCCCGGCGGAAGTGGCGCCGGTCGCGGCAGCAAAGGCGACGACGCGCAGGCGTGCTTCAAAGCGCTAGTGTGTCGCGCCGGGGGGGTGGCGCGACGCGTCTCATGTGCATCGTCGGTCAGTGAATTGCTGGCGATGACCGGCGCGAACGGCAATTTGCGGTTTGCAGCCGGTACGAATCCACGGGCAGATCGAATACTCGGGGCCCTTACTGATGATCTCCAGCGCCCTCGCCGCGCCACGGGAAATCACATCGTCGAATCGCACGGGCCCCTCTCTTCTCAAGGCGAGCAGACACTGAACATTCCGCCATCCAGGTAAGCCAGGACGATATCGACGCCTCTGGCGCTTTCAATCGCGGGACACCTGCCCGGCCTCCTGTCGATGCTCGCTAGCAACGCCGTCTGCCGACCCGAGCATGATGTTATCCGGGGCCACAACAAAAAAACTTGACGATGAGAGCATATGCTCCTAATCTTCGTCTCAAGGGAGCATATGCTCTCACTTTCGAACGGAGCGAAGCGATGAACGAGCCTGAGATCCTTGTAAGCGGTGCAACCGGACGCACCGGCGGTATGGCCATTGACGAGCTGCTCAAGATGCACAAACGCGTGCGGGCCTATGTGCGCACGGATGATGATCGGGCGGCAGTCCTGAGGCAGCGCGGCGTCGATGTCGCGGTCGGCGACTTCACCGACATCGACGCGATTCGGGCAGCGATGGAAGGCATCCGCTCGGCGTATTTCCTTCATCCGATCGCGCCGGGAATCATCGGGGCCGCGGCGTATTTCGCGCAGGCAGCAAAGGAAGCGGGCGTCACGGCGATCGTCAACATGTCGCAGATTTCCGCGCGCCGGGAGTCGCTGAGCCACGCGGCACAGGATCACTGGGTCTCCGAGCAGGTCTTCGATTGGTCGGGTGTCGCGACGACGCATTTGCGCCCGACCTTCTTCGCCGATTGGCTCGTCTATCCGCATTTTGCGCGGGAGATATGGGCCACGAAGAAGATCGAATTTCCGTTTGGCGACGGCCGTCACGCGCCGATTGCCAGCGACGATCAGGGCCGCGTGATCGCCCACATCCTCGCCAGCCCCGAAGGCCACGAGGGCAAGACCTACACGCTCCACGGCCCCGTCGAGATGAACCACGTCGAGATCGCAGCCGCGATGAGCGAGGTTCTCGGCGCCCGGATCGAATACGCGCCGACTTCCATCGAGGCATTCCGGAACAAGATGGAAACCCTCTACAAGTTTCCGCCGTTCCTCACGCAGCATCTGGTCGAAGTCGCGCAGAACTACCACGACGGCATCTTCTCGGGCACCAACGATGTCGTCGAGAAGGTCACCGGAACGCCGCCGCTGTCGGTTCAGCAGTTCGTCGAGAAGTATCGGGCCGCATTCGTGTGAACACGTGCTTGAAACGAATCGGGAGGTTTGAACATGTCACCCGTCCAACCTGATCGTCATCCGTTTCTCGATGATCTGACGGCCGACGCCGAGCTGGTCAGCTCGGTGTTGCGCGCTCCCGTGATCGGGCGCGACGAAATCCGGCTCGCCGTCGACGCCGTCGGGACCTTTTACGTGTCGCAGGCGCCAACGTTCGTTCAAGTCGTCGGCTCGCGGCTTTTTCTCGAATACGACGCCGTTCTGACGAGCGGCGAGACGTTGAGCGCGGTCGTGGTCGCCGATCGCAACGCCGACGGCTCGGTGCCGCGAGTCAGCGTGCGGATGAGCCCGCTTGGCGCCGTACTGACTCTCGCGACCCGTCTGCGGGAGTCGCTTTCGAAGCAGTTGCCGGAACACGTCTTCCTTTGAACCAGGCGCCCGCGCGCTCGTGGATGGAGTCGACACTTTCCCGGCACGCGGCTTTTGAAACAGGAGCTTGTCATGGATATCAAGAACGCTACCGTCTTCATCACCGGTGCCAATCGCGGCCTGGGCCTTGCTTTTGCGCGCGAGGCGCTTCGGCGCGGGGCGGCGAAGGTGTACGCGGGTATGCGCAACACGAGCGGTTTCGACGAGCCGGGCATCGTGCCGCTCAGGATCGATGTCACGGATCCGGCGTCGATCGCCGAGGCGGCGAAACAAGCGGCCGACACGACGCTACTGATCAACAACGCGGGCATTGCCGCGCTGATCGACGGGCCTTTGTCGGCCGACGTGGAAGCGCAGTCGGCCCGCCTGTTCGATACCAACTACCACGGCGTGGTGCGCGTCACACGGGCCTTCGAACAGATCCTGGCGGCCCGGCCGCATACCGCGATCATCAACGTGCTTTCCGACATCGTGTG
Source organism: Burkholderia sp. Bp9099 (assembly GCF_003857805.1). NCBI lineage: Bacteria > Pseudomonadati > Pseudomonadota > Betaproteobacteria > Burkholderiales > Burkholderiaceae > Burkholderia > Burkholderia sp. Bp9099. The sequence continues at coordinate 99,196 of NZ_QTPU01000026.1, read as the reverse complement.
GCTCCCGCGGCCCTATCTGACACCGTATGCGGCGTCGAAAGCCGCCGCCTGGAGCTACACGAACCAGCTTCGTTTTCACCTGCGCGAGCGTGGCATCCAGGTTCTCGGCCTGCACGTCGGGTTCGTGGACACCGATCTGACCAACGGCATCGACGTGCCCAAAGCCAGTCCCGAGGACGTCGTGCGACGGACCTACGACGCGCTCGCCGCCGGCAAGAGCGAGGTCATGGCCGACGAGGGAACAGCGGTGCTGAAGAGCACGCTCGCGGCCGAGATACCCGGCTACATCACGCCGCCGGCAGGGTTTTGAACACCGCAGTCGACACGGGCCGGATTCGGCGGCGAGCCGCGAGGTGCGCAGATCGCAGGCCAGCGCCGTCGCTCCCGGCTATCATCGATAGCTGCCACCGTAGCTTCGCGCGACGCGCGCGTAGCGTTCGCGCAATCAACCGAAATCAGGAGTGCAACCGATGTTGCCCGTGAACCAGCCGCTCGGCATCGATCAATGCAACTGCTTCGCCGTCAGGAAGGCGAGCAGGCAGATCTCCCGACTCTACGATAGCCATCTCGAGCCGTCGGGTCTGCGCATCACGCAATTCCTCACCCTGGCCGCCCTGCACGAAGTGGGAAGTACCCCCGTCAACGCCCTTGCCGAACGGCTCGATATCGAACGAACGGCGATGGGGAAAATGGTCGGCTTCCTGGAGCGCGACGGCTTCGTCACGATCAAGCCCTCGCCCACCGACGGCCGAAGCCGCCTCGTCGAACTCACCGAGGAGGGCCGGCGCCTGCACGAAAGAGCATCGCCACTCTGGCAGGCAGCGCAACGGGAGTTCGAGCGACTGAACGGTGCGGAGAATGTCACGGCGTGGCGAGAGCAGTTGAGAGGGGTGCTCGTCGGCGACGTGTCGATGGGATCGTCGCAAGATTGAGGCTTCCCGTCCGTCGCGCTCATGTCCATGTGTCGCCCGCATCGGGCATCCGGCTGTACGCAGTCGATCCCGGCTTTTCAGCGAAGGGCCTTCAAAGGCGGGGCATGCGGTTTGCATGACCGGTTGCCGGCTGTCCGCCGGCCGGGACGGCGTCGGCCGGCCAGCCCAGGCAAGCCGTCGCGATGCAGAACGCGTGCGTTCGCGGCGCCGAGCTGCCGTTTCCGGCCGACCTGGCGCCTCGACGACGATCCCGCTACTTCACCGGCGTGAGAACCGGCGCGCCCTTGTTCTTGATCAGGAACACGACGAATTTCGCCGGCTTCGTACCGCTGGCGTTTCGTCCGACCGTGTGCACGTCGTCGGGACCTTCGTGGAACGTGTCGCCTGCATGGAGCGTGACCGTCTTGCCGCCGTTCAGGCCCATCACGATGCTGCCGTCGAGCACATAGACGAACGCGTGCGCGTCGTGGCGATGAACGGGGTCGACGCTGCCGGGCGGATAATCGACGACGATCATCTCCACTTCCTTGCCCGGATACTCGGGCAGCGGCTCCGTGGTCAGTTGCGTCACCTTGGCCTGCGGCGCGGCGGCAGCCGGCGGAACGGGCATCAGCAGCGACAGCGCAAGCGGTGCAAGCGCGAGCACGATGCGTTTCATGTCGTTACTCCAGGTTGGCCTTGTCGAGACCGAACATCTTGTCGAACGAGCCGGGCACCATCCGGAACGCGACGTTCAGCCGGTTCCAGCAGTTGATTGCACCGACGAGGACGGTGAGATCCGACAGTTCCTTCTCGGCAAAGTGGGCGCGCACGCGATCGTAGAGATCGTCCGGCACGCCGTGCGGCGAAAGCTGCGTCAGCGCTTCGGTCCATTCGAGCGCGGCACGCTCGCGCGGCGAGAACAGCGGCGACTCGCGCCAGATCGCGACGTGATGCGCGCGCAGTTCGCGCTCGCCGTGGATCCTGGCCATCTTGATGTGCATGTCGACGCAGAACGCGCAGCCGTTGAGCTGCGACGCGCGAATCTCGACGAGCTCGCGAACCTGCACTTCGATCGTCGTCTTCTGAAGCAGCCCGTCGAGTTCGACGAGCTTCTTCGTCAGCTCCGGCGATTGCTGAAAGTAGTTGATACGTTGCGTCATGATACGTTCTCCTGATTGCTGAGGCAGGGCTATCGGCGCTGCGCATGACCATTCATTGCGCGAGCGGCCTGGCAACCATCGTAATTGCAGGTCCCACGGGCCAGTAGTGCCGGGAAGGTGCGCACTCTATTGCCGCTTCGGAACCAATCGCGCGCCGGGTGTGGCGGCGCGCCGCCGACGTTCGTCAGTCCGACACCGCGACAACCCCGCGGATGCCCTGCCGTGCCATCTTCGTATAGGGACACAGGCGCTCCGTATCGCGGACCAGGCGTTCCGCAACCTGCCGGTCCACACCCGGCATGCGGATGGTGACGTTGGCGGCGAGCGCATATCCGCCGTCGACCGGATCGCGGCCGAACGATACTTCGACTGCGACGGTCGTGTCGCGGATGTCGATCCGCTCGCGTTGCGCGAGCAGGCTCAGCGCGCCGTGGAAGCACGCGGCGTAGCCGGCTGCTAGCAGTTGCTCGGGATTGGTGCCACCGCCCGGGCCGCCGAGTTCGCGCGGCAGGCGCAGATCGAGGGCGAGACAGCCGTCGTCGGATCGTGCGACGCCCGATGCGCGGCCGTGTGCCGTCTTGCCGCCGGACACGGTGACCGTGGTCGTGTAGAGCGCGACGAATTCGTGTCCGCGGTATTTGTCGAGCAGTGTCGGTGACGGAGGCTGCAACCTCTCGTTCTCCATATCCCTCCCGGGTACCTGTATTGACCGACGCGCGGGTTCCGGGCCGTACGTATCGGCGCGGCGCTTGCCCGCAGGTCGTTCCCCATGACCGCCATCCGAAGGATGGTCGTCGCGCACTTGCATGCTAGGCAAAGACGCGTCGCCGGGCCAGATCGTCCCGGGATGCATGGTATTGCCTGCTTCGCACCAATGCGGCGAGAACGCCGCGTATCGGTTGCGTCGGCCTTCCCACCGGCTGCGGCGGTGCCGCCGATGGGGCAGACGCGAGCCGCCGACGCGCTACAGCGCAATGACCGTGCGGCTCGACGGATCGCCGGCGCGTTCGCCGAGCATCGCTTTCAGGTCGCGCTCGATCGTGCTGCACAGCGTGGAAATGGGCACGTCGTTCGCGCCGCCCTCGAACGGGTTCTCGGTGCTTTCGCCCACCTGCTCGAGCGAGGTATACATCCACGAAATGGCGACGCTGCACGGCACGACGAGCCAGACCATGTTGCCGTGCATGAAGCCGCTCACGCCGTCGTTCAGCCGGTTGAATTCGTTCAGAAGACCGAACGGAAGCGACAGGCAAAAGAACCGGACGAACAGCGAGCTGACGGTTGCGTACTGGCGCGGATACGGGAAGTTCTTGAACCGTTCCGAGCGGGCCTGGAGATCGATGAAGTCGCCGATCGTCCTTTGAAGCTCCATATAAAAATTCGAATTCAGATGGCCGGCCATGTGAAGCGTCCTGAGCGACGTGCCCTGCAGGCTCAGCACGAACGTGGCGACGGAAGCGGAGGCCAGCGCCTGTTCCGTTTCGGCCGGGGACAGGTATTCCGGCAGCAATTCCCGGATGTCCTTTTCCCACTCCGGCACACGATAGAACCGGCGGTACTCCGCGTTGTAGCGTTTGCTCGTGCTTTCCCAGATCAGCGGGCGGCGCAGGTCGTAGCGCAGTGCGGTCAGCCAGGCAAGGTGCCGATAGACCAGCTTTCGGGCGCTCTCGTCGTCGCTGACGAAGTCGCGCGCGAGCTGGCCCCAGCGGCGGCTCTTGCTCAGGATCTCGGTCCAGATTTCCAGCGCATCCATGGCGCGGTTGTAGGTCTGCACGTTCTTGAAGCCGACGATGAACGACGTCGCGGTGCCGAGCAGCGCCACGATCGTCAGCGGTATCGACAGCCATCTCACGGAGAAGAACTGATACAGCACGACCGGCACGGATCCGAAGACGAGCAGCTCGTAGATTTTCCAGCGCGTCCAGATCAGGAATTCCGAGAGCTTGTACGATTTCCCGAGATGCATGATTGGCCTCGTCGTCGAATCAGTCGACGACGGTCACGATGTTGACGGTGCCTTGCCGCGCCATCTTCGCGTACGGGCACAAGCGTTCCGCGGTACGCACCAGTTCTTCCGCGACGTTTCGATCGACGCCGGGCATCCGTACCCGGACGTCGACGAGCAACGCGTAGCCGCCGTCCATCGGATCGCGGCCGAACGAAACCTGCACCTCCACGGCGGTATCCGGCGTCTCCACTCCGGCGCGCGTCCCGAGCAGGTTGAGCGCGCCGTGGAAGCAGGCGGCGAAGCCCGCCGCGAACAGCTGCTCCGGATTGGTCCCGGTGCCGGGCCCGCCGCACTCGGTGGGCAGGCGCAGATCGACGGCGAGATTGCCGTCGTCCGAGCGGACCACGCCGGAGGCCCGGCCGTGGCCCGTCTCGCCGCCGGACACGGTGACGGTCGTGGTGTAAAGCGCTTGGAAATCCTGGCCGCGATACCGGTCGAGGAGCGAAAGCGGCGGGGCCTGCAGCGTGTTGTCATCCATGATGCTTGCTCGAATTCGGCAACGCGCGCCGACCGTCGGTCATTCGATCGTCGAAACGTGCCGCGAAGGGGCAGGACTGCCCGGGCAAAAAAGCGTCTTCAACGAATGACGGGCGCGGTCGATGGCATGAGGAATGCGGCAAGCGTCCGGTGCAGCCCGGCTCCGGGCTCGTCTGCGCGAGAAAGACGCTGCCATGCTAGCGGCGCGCCCAGGCGGGCGGTATGGCCGTTCCGTGCGATTGTCTGTTTCCCGTTCGACACCAATCGGCCCCCCATCCGGGATCGGCCGCGCCTGTCGACGCGGCGCACGCCATCGCCGCAAGCCGCACGCCGCGCGTCAGCCGCCGAGGCACGCGAGGAGCGTCCGTGCGTGACGGTGCGCTTCGTCCGCGTCGGCGACGTTCGCGAACCCGATGACGAGGCCGCGCGGCGTTTGCTGCGCATGGCTGTTCGTGTACCAGATCGACAGCGGCACGACCGCGAGCCCCGCGTCGCGCGCGCGTGCGGCGACGGCGACGTCGTCGACCGGCCCGTCGGGGCCGTCGGTGAACCGCACCGCGAACTGGATGCCGCCCACCGGCAGTTCGACGATCATCCGCTTGCCGAACACCTGTCGCAACGCGCTCACGATCAGCGTGCGGCGCTCGCCGTACAGCGTGCGCATGCGCTTCAGGTGCCGGGCGAAGTGCCCCTGTTCGATGAAATCCGCAAGGGCCGCCTGCAGGAGCGTCGGCGAGCCGGCGTTCATGCTGCAGGCCACGCGTTCGACGCGTTCCACCGCGCGTTCCGGCACGACCGCATACGCGAGCCGCAAGCCGGGATACATCGCCTTGCTGAAGGTGCTGCAATAAATCACGTGATCGCGCCGGTCGAGACTCTTCAGCGCCGGCAGCGGGCGGCCGAGGTAGCGAAACTCGCTGTCGTAGTCGTCCTCGACGATCCAGCCCGACGTCTTTTCGGCCCAGTCCAGCAGCGCGATGCGCCGCGACAGCGACAGCGTATGGCCGAGCGGGCTCTGCTGCGACGGCGTCACGAGCGCGAAGCGCGCGTGCGCGTCCAGCTGCAGGCCGCGCTCGACGTCGATTCCGTCGGCGTCTACCGGCACCGGGATGAGTTCCACGCCGGTCTCGGACAGGAAGCTGCGTGCGAGCAGATAGCCGGGATCCTCGAACCACACACGGTCGTTCGGGCGCGCGAGGCTGCGCAGCACGAGTTCCAGCGTCGCGCGGTAGCCGCCGGTGACGAACACCTGTTCGGGCACGCAGGTGACGCCGCGCGACAGCCCGAGATAGGTGGCGATGTGCTCGCGCAGCGGCCGGTAGCCGGCCGGATTCGGGTAGCCCAGCAGCGCGCGGTCGGCGCTGCGCGCGCGCAGCGACACGAGCCGGTGCCATACCTTGCGCGGAAACGCGTCGAGCGCGGGCAGCCCGGGCTGCAGCGGGCGCGGCTCGCCGCTCAGCGCGACGGCGATCGGTTGCGCGCGCGGCGGCGGCGGGCTGTCGCGTGACATGCCCGGCGGCTGGGGCCGGCCGGCGTCCTCGGCGTGCCGGGCCGGATCGTCGGCACGCGAGGACGCCGCCCGCGTCACCGATTTCGGCAGTGACGGCGAGACGAACGTGCCGGCCGCGCCGCGCATCTGCAGATAACCCTCGTCGACCAGGATCGTGTACGCCTGTTCGACGGTGCCGCGCGCGGTGTTCAGCTGCGTCGCGAGGCCGCGCAGCGCGGGCACGCGATCGCCGGGACGCAGGTGGCCCGCGGCGATCGCGGTTCTGAACCGCTCGCAGATCTGCAGATAGATCGGCAACCGATGCTGCCGGTCGATTTCGATGGTCAGGGTGGAGGGTTGCTCAGACATGACGGTCTCGCGGATGACGGGGACAGGCACGGCATGGATCAGTCCGATCGACGATTCTTGGCACTGCTGGATAGGACATGATTCTTCCACAATTGCGCCAAGCGATGGACGGTCATCGCCGCGTTCACCCGATCCGGCAGCCGTCACGCCCCGTCACATTCCACTGCAGTTCATTCGTCAGGAGATTTTGCGATGAAGATCGTCGTCATCGGCGGTTCGGGCCTGATCGGCTCGCGTGTCGTCACGCTGCTCGAGGAAGCCGGCCACCAGGCGCTCGCCGCATCGCCGCGCACCGGCGTCAATACCATCACCGGAGAAGGCCTGACCGACGCATTGACGGACGCGGACGTCGTCGTGGACGTCGCGAATGCGCCGTCATGGGAGCCGCAGGCGGTGCTCGATTTCTTCCGCACGTCGGCGCGCAATCTCGGCAAGGCCGAAGTGGCCGCGGGCGTGCGCCATCACGTCGCGCTGTCGATCGTCGGCTGCGACCGCATGCCGGAGAACGGCTATTTCCTGGCCAAGGTCGCGCAGGAGCAGGCGATCGAGGCGGCGGGCGTGCCGTACACGATCGTGCGCGCGACGCAGTTCATGGAATTCATCGGCGGCATCGCGGATGCCGGCACGGAAGACGGCACCGTGCGCATCGGTGATGGACTGTTCCAGCCGATCGCCGCGGAGGACGTGTCGGCCCTCGTCGCGCAGGCCGCGCTCGCCGGGCCGCAGAACGGCACGATCGAGATCGCGGGCCCGGATCGCGCGCCGTTCGCGGAAATCGTCGCGCGCTATCTGAAGTCGGTCGGCGACACACGCGCGGTGGTGACCGATCGCGACGCCCGCTATTACGGCGGCCGCGTCGAGGCAACGTCGCTGGTGCCGCTCGGCGCGGCACGGCTCGGGCGCATCGGCCTCGACGCGTGGCTGGCAGGGCGCTGAATCGCGTTCGCACGCAGGCGGTCGGCCGGCGCATGCCGGCGACGCGCCGATCCGTATGAGCAGCATGCTTGGGGGCAGCGGAAATGAATCATTCGGAAACATCGGAGCACGGCGTTCGTCGCGACCTGGCCGGTCGCGCCGATGCGCTGTCGGCGAGCTTCGGTGCGAGCTATGCGGGCATCCTCGCGTTCGTTGCGGTGGCGAGCGAGGGGAGCTTCACGAAGGCCGCCGAACTGCTCGGCGTCGGGCGGCCGGCCGTGAGCCGCAACGTGCAGAAGCTGGAGGCGCAACTGAGTACGCGGCTGTTCCAGCGGACCACGCGCACGACCGAGCTGACGTGCGAGGGCCGGCGCTTCTTCGAGAACTGCCATCAGGGCGTGGCGCAGATCGTCGAAGCGATGAACGACATGCTCGAGTTGCGGCAGGGGCCCCCGCGCGGCCTCATCCGTATCAGCTCGGCCGCGGGGTTCGGCAGGAAGATCGTGGCGCCGCTGCTGGAAAAGTTCGCGGACGCCTATCCGGACATCATCGTCGATCTGCTGCTCGACGACCGGCCCGTCGACCTGGTGTCCGAGCGGATCGACGTGTCGTTCCGCAACGGGCGCATCGAGGACTCCAGCATCATCGCCCGGCAACTGATTCCGATGCAGATGGCGCTCTGCGCGGCGCCGTCGTATGTGGCGGCGCACGGGCTCCCGCAACGCATCGAGGACCTCGACCGCCATGAGTGCATCAATTTCCGGTTCGCGAGCGGGCGCCTGTTCGAATGGGAATTCAACGTGGACGGCCGCGTGCAGAAGTACCTGCCGACGGCGCGCCGCACGTTCAACGACGCCGATCTCGTGTTGCGCGCGGTGCTGAACGGATCGGGCATCGCGCAGATGGCCGGCTACCAGATCCGCGACCATCTCGCGTCGAACGAACTCGTCGTCGCGCTGGCGCAGCATGTGCCGGAGGATCGCGGCCACTACATCTGCTATCTGAGCCGGCAACACCTGCCGACGCGCATCCGGATCTTCGTCGACTTCATGACCGAGCAGATCCGCGCGCTCGACCTGAACTGCATGACGCGGTTCAATCCGGAGATTCCGGTGGATGCGGCGGATGCGGCGCAGTGGCTGGCTGCCTGACGATTCGAGATGGCCGGATGCGCGCCCCGGCAGGTCGACGCATCGCCGAATCGACGCATCGCCGAATCGCGCCCCGCGCCTGCCCGTCGACCCGCCGCGCCGGCCTAGAACGAATACGCCAATGACACGAACAGGCTGCGCGGCGCGCCAGGCGTGACCCACAGGCTGTTGTACGAGCTGACGTAGTACGTGCGGTTGAACAGGTTGTTCAGCACGACCGACGCGCGCAGGTGCTTGTTGACCTGCACGTAGCCGTTGAGCTGCACGGTCGCGTAGGCGGGCAGGTCGAAGCCGTCCTGCGTGTTCGCGGTGTTGCCCGCGCGGCGCCCGACGTAGACCACGCCCGCGCCCGCGCCGGCCTTATCGACGAGCGGCAGCGCGGTTTCGTACATCAGCAGCGCGCTGCCGCTCAGGCGCGGAATGTCGACGAGGCGCGCGCCCGGCGTCAGGACGGTGTCGCGCGTGACCTGCGCGTCGACGTATGCGAGGTTGACGATGCCGCGCAAGCCGTGGCCCAGTTCGCCGTTCCATTCGAATTCGACGCCGCGGCTGCGCACTTCGCCGGCCGCACGCGAGAACCCGGCATTCGCCGGATCGGCGGTCAGCACGTTGCGCTTGTTCACGTAGAACGCGGCGACGGTCGCGAGCCAGCGCGTGCCGGCCCACTTCACGCCGGCTTCGTAGCCGTGCCCCTTCTCGGGATCGAACGCGCGGCCGTTCGCGTCGGCGCCGTTGTTCGGCCGGAACGAGTACGCGGTGTTCGCATACAGCGACAGCGCGGCGCTGGCCTCGTACACGATGCCGAGCCGCGGGCTCAGCGCCGTTTGCAGCTGGCTCGTCGTCACGCCCTTCAGGCGATTCTCGACCGACTGGTGAAAGCGGTCCCAGCGCAGCCCGGCGAGCACTTTCCAGTGCGGCCCGAACGCGAGCGTGTCCTGCGCGTACAGGCCCTGGCCGTCGTCGCGCTCGAGCAGGTTCGTCGCGGTGCGCGGCACGGGCGCCGGCTGGCCGTACACCGGATCGAAGATGTCGATCGCATACGGCGCCGCGGCCGTCGGCGTCGAGCGCGCGACGAACTGGTCGTAGTTGAAGCGATACGCATCGACGCCCATCACGAACGCATGGTCGATGGCGCCCGTGCGGGCCTTGCCGGCCACTTCGACGCGCCCCTGCACGTCGTTCGAGTGAAACGCGACCTGCCGGTAGCGGCGCCACAGCGTGCGGCCGTCCGGCTGCAGCGCGAACGCTTCGGACGAGCGGCCGGACAGGTCGGTGTCGCGCTGCGCGAAGCCGGCGTTGACCGACCAGTCGGCATCGAAGCGATGTTCGAGCGTGAACTGGTGCCCCGAGTTGCGCACGTCGTAGTCGCCGTCGCGCGGCTCGCCCATGAACCGCGACGCCGGCACCGCACCGAGCTGCCCGCCGACCGCGACCACGCCGCGATCGAGCGGCGCGCGCTGGCGCGCGGTCTCGAATTCGTAGTGGAGTGTCGTGTCCGCGCCGATATCCCAGGTGAACGACGGCGCGAACAGGTAGCGCTTGCTCGATACCGTGTCGCGGAAGCTGCCGTTGTCCTCGTTCATCGCGATGAAGCGGTACGCGAGCGACTGCGTGACGGGGCCGGTCGAATCGAGCGTCTCGCGCAGCGCGCCGTAGCTGCCGGCCGACACGCCGATCGTGTTCGAGCGCTTGAACTGCGGCTGCTTCGTCGTGTAGCTGATGAGCCCGCCGGGGTCGCCGCGGCCGTACAGCGCGGACGCGGGGCCTTTGAGGACTTCCATGCGCTCGAGCGTCGCGGTGTCGCGCGGCACGCTGATGCCGCGATTCCACGAGAAGCCGTTGACGAGGTAGTCGGTGCCGGACGTGTTGCCGTCGCCGGCAAAGCCGCGCACCGCGTAGTTGTCCCACAGCCCGCCGAAGTTGTTCTGCCGCGCGACGCCGGCGACCCAGTCGTACAGGTCTTCGCCGCGGGTGGCGGCCACGGTCTGGATCAGTTTCGTATCGACGCTGCTGACCGCGAACGGGATCTCCATCACGTCCGCCTCGGTGCGCGTCGCGCTCGTCGAGTCGGGCGCGCGAAACGGTGCCTTCGTGCGCTGCGCCGAGATCTCGACGGCCGGAAGCACCAGCTCCTGCGCATTGGCGACGTTCAGCCCGACCGTGCCGACGGCGATGGCCATCGGTGCGGCCGCCCAGTTCTTTCTGCTCATACCCGTCCCTGAGAAATTGGTTCGCGTTCGGGCACCACGAGCCGCGTTGCGCCGGCATCCGTGTTCCAAACGGTACATTTGCGCGCCGGAATTTAATGCAAATGAGAGTTATTTTCAATCGTAAGTTTGCGGTTGTTGTGTCCGGGTTGAATCGCGCTGGGACGCCCATCGGCATGACTGGCGGATCGGCGCGCGGCGCAGCACCGTGCCGGCCTCGCGGCTGACGGCCGGCCTGCGATGGGGCGGTCCGACGGCTAGTCGGGGACGACCGCGGAATTCCGCGCTCGGCGCGGCCGTCGATCTGCTGAAACGCATCGGCGGCACGGCGCTCCTGTCCGAGACGCCGGAAATCCACGGCGCGGAGCATCGGCTGATCGCGCGCGCGGCTTCGCGCGACGAGGCCGGCCGTCTGGTCGACAGGTTTCAGGTGGGAGCGCTACGTCGCCGACGACGGCGGAGAAAGGAACGACAACCGTTTTCCTCACTGCGGGATTCGTCGACCGCATGACCGGGCAGGTCCGCGTACGCGAGCGGCGCTCGCATGACGCGGTTCAGTCCGGAAGTTCCGGCGATGGCGATGGCGGAGACGGCGGCACGGCCGGCGTGTCGCCGCAGCGCCACGCGCGTTCGTCCGCGATCCAGTCGCCGAACAACTGGATCTTCTGCTGCTGTTCGGACCCGCGCGGATACACGAAGTAATAGCCCATCCCCGTTGGCAACGATACGTTGAACGGCATCACGAGCCGGTGCGCGGCCACGCTCTCGTCAACCAGCGTCCTGTCGCCGATCGCGATGCCGTAACCGTCGATCGCCGCGTGTGTGGCGAGATCCAGCGTCTCGAAGCTCAACCCGCGCGTCGAGTCGACGTGCGGCGCGCCCGCATGGTCGAGCCACCGCTTCCAGTCGCGGTGATCGCGTGTCGGATGCAGCAGCGTGTGACGGAGCAGGTCGTCGAGACTCGCGAGCGGTTGCCGCTCCAGCAGGCTCGGCGCACAGACAGGCGTGAGCCGTTCCTCGAACAACGGGATCGCATGCATGTCGGGGCCGGCGCCGGGCGCGTAGATCACCGCGGCGTCGAACGGCTCCATGCGGAAATCGACGTGATGCTCCCAGGTGGTGGTGATCTGCACCTGGAGTTCGGGATGCTCGGCCTGGAACCGCATGATGCGCGGCAGCATCCACTGCATCATGCAGGTCGGCACCTTCAGCGCGAGTTCGGTGCGCCTGCGCGACAGGCGCATCGACACTTCCTCGATGCGCGCGAAGCTTTCGCGCACGGTCGGCAACAGGAGCTCGCCCTCGGCCGTCAGCGTCAGCCCCTTGGGCGTGCGCTTGAACAGCGGAAACTGATAGAAGCTTTCGAGCGCGAGGATTTGCCGGCTCACGGCGCCCTGCGTCAGGCACAGGTGCCCGGCAGCGCGCGTGAAGCTGCCGTGTCGCGCGACGACGTCGAAGACCTGCAGCGCATTGAGGGAAGGCAGTCGTTTCATCGGGAGCATCGGCGTGGAACGGGCGGCGGCGCGGGATCGCTCAGTGCAGGATTTTCGCGAGGAAGTCCTTCGCGCGATCCGACGTCGGATTCGAGAAGAAATCATCCTTGCGGTCGTCCTCGACGATCGCGCCTTGGTCCATGAAGATCACGCGATGGGCGACCTTCTTCGCGAAGCCCATCTCGTGCGTGACGACCATCATCGTCATGCCTTCCTGCGCGAGTTCGACCATCACGTCGAGCACTTCGTTGATCATCTCGGGATCGAGCGCGGACGTCGGCTCGTCGAACAGCATCGCGATCGGGTCCATCGACAGCGCGCGCGCGATCGCGACCCGCTGCTGCTGGCCGCCCGACAGCTGGCCCGGAAACTTGTGCGCATGCGCCTTCAGGCCGACGCGATCGAGCAGCTTCATGCCTTTCTCGGCCGCTTCGTCCTTGCCGCGGCCGAGCACCTTGACCTGCGCGAGCGTCAGGTTCCCGGCGATCGACAGGTGCGGGAACAGCTCGAAATGCTGGAACACCATCCCGACCTTCGAGCGCAGCGTCGACAGGTTCGTCTTCCTGTCGCCGACCGACTGGCCGTTCACGAGGATCTCGCCCTGCTGGAACGGCTCGAGGCCGTTCACGGTCTTGATCAGCGTCGACTTGCCCGAGCCGGACGGGCCGCAGACGACCACCACCTCGCCTTTCTTCACCTCGGTCGTGCACTCGGCGAGGACCTGAAACTGGCCGTACCACTTGGAAACGTTGCTGATGGAAATCATGAAAGTCCCTGCATCGTAATGAGGCGCGCGCGGCGCCGGTTCAGCGCGCCTTCGCGACGCGATAGCGGCGCTCGAGCGTGCGCGCATACCACGTCAGCGGGAAGCACATCGCGAAGTACAGCAGCGCGACCATCGCGTAGATCGGAAACGGCTTGAATACCGCGTTGGTGATGATGTTGCCGGTCTTGGTCAGTTCGGTCAGCCCGATGATCGACGTGAGCGCGGTGCTCTTCACCGCCTGCACGAGGAAACCGACGGTCGGCGCGAGCGCGATCTTCCACGCCTGCGGCCACACCACGTAGCGCAGCCGCTGGGTCCACGTCATGCCGAGGCTGGCCGCCGCGTGCCACTGGCCGTGCGGGACCGCGTCGACGCAGCCGCGCCAGATGTCGGCCAGACAGGCGCTGGCGTTCAGCGTCAGCACGACCGACGCCGCGACCCACGGTGTCACGTCGATGCCGACGAGCGGCAATCCGAAGAAGCCGAGGAACAGTTGCATCAGCAACGGCGTGCCCTGGAACAGTTCGATGTACAGGATCACGAAGCGGCGCAGCGCCGGCACGGGCGAGATGCGCATTGCCAGCAGCGCGAACCCGGCGAGGCCGCCGCCGGCGAACGTGATCAGCGACAGCAGCACGGTCCAGCGTGCGGCGAGCAGCAGGTTCCATGCAATGTTCTGGAAGGTGAATTCGATCATCGCGCACGTTCCGTCGGCAGGTGGGTTGCAGGGGAGCGGGCGCGCCACGTGAAGCGGGCAACCCGCGTGCGCCGCGGTGCGGCAGCCGCGCCGTGGCGCGTGCGACCGGCGAACAGCCGCCGGCCGACGCGATTGAGCAGCATGCGCAGCGCGATCGACAGCAGCAGGTAGATCGCGGTCACGACGATGTAGATCTCGAACGCGCGGAAGTTGCGCGACTGGATGAAGTTGGCCGCGTAGGTCAGGTCGGGCACCGAGATCTGCGACACGACCGCCGAGCCGAGCATCACGATCAGGACTTGCCCGAGCAGCGCGGGGTACACGTTCGCGAGCGCCTGCGGCAGCACGACGTGGCCGAACACCTGCCGGCCGTGCAGCCCGAGCGCCCGCGCGGCCTGCACTTGCCCGTGCGGCACCGATTCGATCCCGGCGCGCAGGATCTCGACCGCATAGGCACCCAGGTTGACCGTCATCGCGAGCACGGCCGCCTGCGCTTCGTCGAGGTGTACGCCGAGCGCGGGCAGCCCGAAGAAGATGAAGAACAACTGGACCAGGAACGGCGTATTGCGGATCAGCTCGACGTAGGACGCGACGAGCGCGCGCGCCCAGCGCGGGCCGGCGAGCGCGATCCACGCGCCGCCGGTGCCGAGCAGGCCGCCGAGCACGGTCGCGGCCGCGGTCAGGGCGAGCGTCACGCCGGCGCCGCGCGCGAGCATGCCGGCGTAGAGACCGAAATCGCTGAAGTCGAACACGTAGCTCATCGCGATGCCTTGGGTCGAGCGTGCGGGGCGAAGGCGCTGCGCATCACAGATCGGCCGGCAGGGCAGCGTGCAGCCACTTCTGCGACAGGGTGTTCAGCGTGCCGTTCTTCTTTGCGCCGGCGATCGCGTCGTTGACCTTCTGCATCAGGCGCGGCTCGTTCTTGTTCAGGCCGACGTGGTCGGGCGAGCTGAACAGCGAGAACTTCTGTTCCGGATCGATCGACGGATGACGCGCGATGATCGTGGCGCCCACGTCGTTGCCCACCACCAGCAGTTGCGCCTGTCCCGACAGGAACGCCGCGATCGCGCCGTTCGGGTCGTCGAAGCGCTTGATCGTCGCGCTCGGCGGCGCGACCTTGCTGATGCTCAGGTCCTCGAGCGTGCCGCGCGCGACCGCGACCGATTTGCCGGCGAGATCGGCGTTGCCCTTCACGGCGAGCGACTTCGGGCCGAACACCGCGAGGTAGTACGGCGCATATGCGTTCGAGAAGTCGATCACCTTCGCGCGCTCCGGCGTCTGTCCGACCGACAGCAGCATGTCGGTCTTGCGGTCGGCGAGATACGCCATCCGGTTGTCGCCGGTGACCTGCACGAGTTCGACCTTCGCGTTGAGCGCCTTGCCGATCAGGTTCGCCATGTCGATGTCGTAGCCCTGCGGCTTCATGTCGGGGCCGATCGAACCGAACGGCGGGTAGTCCTCGAACACGCCGATGCGCACGACGCCCGATTTGGCGATCGTGTCGAGCGCGTCGGCGTGCGCGAGCGGCGCGACGGCGGCCACGCCGGCGGCGCAGGCGCAGAGGAGGGCGGTGCGGGCGAGCAGGCGTCGCACGAGGCGGTTGGCTTGGGTCGATGCGTTCATGGCGGGATCCTTGTTGCTGCGTTGGGGAACGAAAGGAAAATCAGACGCCGCGTGCGGCGATCAGCTTGCATGCGTGTGCCGGCAGTTCGGCGGCAACCGGCATGCCGACGTGCAGGTCGGGTGTCTCGCGCGGCGTGGTCGCGGCCGTCAGCGTGAAGCCGCGGCAATCGATGGTCGCCTCGATCGACGCGCCGACGTCGCGCACGAACGTGATCGTGCCGGCGAGCGTGTTCGGCGCGCCCGACGCCGTCGCGCCCGGCCGCACGCATACGTCCTCGGGACGAATCAGCAGGCGCACGGCGTCGGGCGCGCGTGGCGTGTCGGGCGCGCGCTCGATCGAGAGGCGCTGTCCGCCCGGCAGGACGATCGCGTCGTCGCCGTCGCGCGCGACCGGCAGGATGTTGCCGAGGCCGATGAAGTCGGCGACGAATTCGTTGACCGGGTCGCGATAGATGTCGAGCGGCCGGCCGACCTGCTGGATGCGGCCTTTCTCCATCACGACGATCTCGTCGGCCATCGTCATCGCTTCGCGCTGGTCGTGCGTGACCATGATGGTCGTGATGCCGAGCCGTTGCTGGAGCAGCCGGATCTCGACCTGCATCGCCTCGCGCAGCTTCGCGTCGAGCGCCGACAGCGGCTCGTCGAGCAGCAGCAGGCGCGGCGACGACGCGATCGCGCGCGCGATCGCGACGCGCTGGCGCTGCCCGCCCGACAGCTGCGTGACGAGCCGGTCGGCCATGTGCGGCAGCTGGATCAGCTCCAGCAGCTCGGCGATGCGCCGCGCCTGCGCGGCCCGGTCCGTCTTGCGCAGCCGCAGCGGGTACGCGATGTTCTGCGCGACCGTCATGTGCGGAAACAGCGCGAGCGACTGGAACACCATGCCGAAGTCGCGCCGGTTGGCGGGCACGTGCGTGAGGTCGCGGCCGGCGAACGTCACCGTGCCGGAGGTCGGCGTGTCGAGGCCGGCGATGATCCGCATCAGCGTGGTCTTGCCGCAGCCGGACGGGCCGAGAAAGCAGACGAGCTTGCCGTCCGGCACCGACAGGTCGACGTGGTCGACCGCATACGCCTGATGGAAGCGCTTGGTCACGTTCTGGAGGATGAGCTGGGTCATGAAGGTTCCTTGCACGGGCGAGGGCGAGGCCGTACGCGCATCAGAGCGCGACGCCCTTGTCGCCGACGAGTTTTTCGAGCATCCAGATCAGCGCGAAGTCGATCGCGACCGTGAACACGGCGAAGCAGAACACGGTCGGGTCGAGCGACGACACGGTGCGGCTGTAGAGCCAGACCGGCAGGGTCATCGTGTCGATGCTGTACAGGAAGAACGTCACCGTGAATTCGTTGAACGACACGATGAACGCGAACAGCATCCCGGCGAGAATCCCGGGCCGCATCAGCGGCAGCACGACGTCGACGAGCGCGCGCCGCGGGCTCGCGCCCATCACGCACGCGGCTTCCTCGAAGTCCGGGCCGATCGACGCAACCGAGGCCGCGCAGTTCTTCACGGTGAACGGCAGCGTCAGGATCACGTGCGCGACCACGAGCCGCACGATGCCGAGCTCGACCGGCAGCGCGTTGAACACGATCAGCAGCGCGAGGCCGAGCATCACGAGCGGATAGACGATCGGCAACGCGACGAGCTGCTCGACGAGCGCCTTGCCGCGGAAGCGGCAGCGCGACAGCGCGTAGGCCGCGGGCACCGACACGGCGGTCGCGATCAGCATCGTCGCGACCGCGACGACGAGGCTGGTCGTCAACGCGGCGCCCATCGACTGCGCGCTGCCCGCATCGGACGACACGAACGTCTGCCAGGCGGCGCGATACCAGTGCAGGCTGAACTCGCGCGGCGGGAATTCGAGCGTGCCCGATGCGCCGAACGACATCGTGATCATCGTCAGGATCGGCAGTGCGGCGAGCAACAGCACGAGCGTCGCGAGGGTGCCCGTCGCGCGACCGAGGCGGCCGGGCAGGGGCGTACGCAAGAGCAGGGTATTCATCGGCTCACCTCGCCGGCACGTTGCAGGGTGCGCACGAGGCGCTGGGACACCGCCATCACGACGAGCGTCGCGGCCATCAGCACGACGCCCGATGCCGACGCGGCGGGCCAGTTGAGCAGCGGCGCGACCTGGTCGTGCACGAGCACCGCGAGCATCGGCACGCGTCGGCCGCCGAGCAGCAGCGGCACCGCGAATGCGCTGGCGTTGTATGCGAACACGAGCAGCGCGCCGGCGACGAGGCCGGGCATCGCGAGCGGCAGTGTCACGTGCCGCAGCGTCTGCCAGCGGCTCGCGCCGAGCGTCGCGGCGGCTTCGTCGTAGGCGCGGGACACCGCACGCAGCGCGCTCGACAGTGGCAGCACGGCGAGCGGGAACGCGGTCTGGATCAGCCCGAGCAGCACGCCGTGCTCGCGGTACAGCAGTTGCAGCGGCCGGTCGACGACGCCCGAGGCCAGCAGCGCGCGATTGAGCAATCCCGCCGGGCCGAGCATCACGAGCCAGCCATAACCTTGCAGCAGCAGGTTCACGAGCAGCGGCAGCAACACGCCGGCGAGCATCAGCCGGCGCGCGAGCCGCGATTCGGTGCGCGCCATCGCGAGCGCGACCGGGATCGCGAGCAGCACCGCGCACACCATGCTCTGGAACGCGAGGCGCAGCGTGAGCCACAGCGATTTCGTGAAGTACGGGTCCGCGAGATCGGCGTAGTTCTGCAGCGTGAAGGTCCGCCATTCGTCGCCGGATACGCCGACGCTCATGCGCAACACGGTGAGCGTCGCGGCGGCGAGCACCGCGAGGAACGCGAGGATCGGCGCGAGCAGCAGCCACGGCGGCACGCCGGCCAGCGCGGGCCCGGCGTCCGAGCCGGCGCCGGCCGGTGTGCCGGCGGCCGGCGCCGCGTCGCGGGGGGAGGACAGGGAGGCCATGTCGTTACGCCGCGAAGAGGCCCGTGTAGCGCTTGATCCACGCCGGCTGGACGACGGCGAGCGCCTTGTCGTCGTGCAGCACGGCCTTCTCCGCGATCTGCTGCGGCGACGGCACGAACGCGCGGCTTTCCGCGGGAATCACGGCCTTCCCGTTCACGGGCCCGTTCAGCACGTCGGCCGCCATCCGGCCCTGCACGCCCGCGTCGAGCGAATGGTTGATGAACGCGTGGATCAGGTCGAGGTCGCCCGGATGCGCCTTCGGGATCACCGTGAACATCAGTTGCGTCGCGAAGCCTTCCTTCATTCCGTACGTCACGCCCATCTTGTAGTCGGGCTTGCGGATCTGGTCCGGGAAGAACGCCGGCGAATAGATGCCGCCGATGTCGAGCGAGCCGGTGCGGAACAGGTCGGCGACCTGGTTCGGGTTCTCGCCGAGGGTCATCACGCGATCCTTGAGCTGCGCGAGCTTCCGGAACCCCGGATCGATGTTCTGCTGCGAGCCGCCGGCCAGCTTCGCGGCGATGATCGCGAGGTCGACCGCTTCGGCCCACTCCGGCGGCGGCAGGAACAGCCGCCCCGCATACTTCGGATCCCACAGTGCCTCGTAGCTCGACGGCGCGCTCTTCACGGTCGCCGTGTTGTAGATCAGCCCGTCCGACCACAGCAGGTAGCCGATGCCGAAGCCGTTCGCGCCCGTGCGGTATTGCGGCGCGACGTCCTTCAGGTTCGGCAGCCGGTTCAGGTCGGGCTTCGCGAGCAGGCCGGCGTCGGCGAGGCCGGCCGCGCCGACGCCCGCGAGCGTGATGACGTCGTAGGTCGGCCGCTCGCCCGCGGCCTTGACCTTCGCGACCATCCCCGACGTGCCGTCTGCGCGATCGGCGATCACGCGCGCGCCGGTCTGCTTGCTGAAGGTTTCCGCGATGTTGCGCAGCGCGGCCGCGCCGGTATCGTCGGACCAGGTGAGCAGGCGCAGCGTCTTGCCCGCGAAGCTGCCCGACTGAGCCTTCGCAGTCCTGATGAACGGCATCGGAATGGCGGATGCGGCGAGTGCCGTGCCGAGGGTTTTTATCACCTGCCTTCTGCCCGCCTTGAAGTGTTGCATGGCCGTCTCCTGATGAACGATGCCGTGTGGTTCGATGCCGGTCGCCGAAGGGCGGCGCGGGTGTGGATGAACTGTAGGGAGGTCAAATTTCCGCAACAAACGAAATATCCGCATGCGCGCCATGACATAAACGCATGGGTCGCCGGCCTCAGCGGGCCGCCGTCATGACCTGCTTGATCTCCTGGAAGGCGGCCAGTCCGAACGGGCCGAGCTCGCGCCCGACGCTGCTGCGCTTGTAGCCGCCCCATGAGGTTTGCGGATAGATCAGTTGCGGCGTGTTGATCCACACGACGCCCGCCTCGAGCGCATTGGCGACCCGCCTGCCGCGCGCCGCGTCGCGCGTGACGACGGTTGCGACGAGCCCGTATTCGGTATCGTTGGCGGCCGCGATCGCGTCGTCCTCGGCGTCGAACGCGCGCACGCACAGCACCGGCCCGAAAATTTCGTCGCGCCATAGCGCGCAGCCGGCCGGCACGTCGGCGAACAGCGCGGGGCGGATGAAGTAGCCGGGGCCGGCGAGCGCGTCGCCGCCCGTCACGAGCCGCGCGCCGTCGGCGCGGCCCTGTGCGATGTGGCGCTTCACGCGTTCGTATTGCGCGCGGTTCGTCAACGGGCCCATCTGCACGCCGGGTGCGAACGGCGGGCCGACGACGGTCGTCTCGATCCGTTGCGCGAGGCGCGCGATCAGGTCGTCGGCGAGCGGGGCGGCCACGAGCACGCGCGAGGTCGCCGAACACATCTGCCCGGCGTTGAACAGGCCGCCGCCCGCGATCAGTTCGACCGCGTGATCGAGGTCGGCGTCGTCGAACACGACGATCGACGATTTGCCGCCGAGTTCGAGACCGACGCCCTTGATCGTGTCCGCGGCCGTCTTCATGACCTGCGCGCCGACTGCCGTGCTGCCGGTAAACGACACCTTCGCGACGAGCGGATGCGCGCACAGCCGGGCACCGACCTCGTGGCCGGTGCCCGTCACGACATTCAGCACGCCGGGCGGCAGGCCCGCTTCGGCGACGATCGCGGCGAGTTCGAGCTCGGGCAGCGGCGTGATCTCGGACGGCTTCAGCACGACGGTGCAGCCGGCGGCGAGCGCGGGCGCGAGCTTCCACGCGGTCGTGACCATCGGGAAATTCCACGGCACGATCAGCGCGGCGACGCCGGCCGGTTCGCGCCGGATCCACGCGCGATGGTCGCCGCCGGGCAGCGCGATCTCGGTTTCGCCGTCGGTGTCGAGGGCATCCGCGAGGCCCGCGTAGTAGTCGAAGGTGGCGATCACGTCGGCGACGTCGATCTCGGCTTCGGCGAACGGCTTGCCGTTGTTGAGCGACTGCAGTGTCGCGAGCCGCGTGCGCCGTGCGTCGACGCCGCGCGCGATGGCACGCAGCAGCGCCGCGCGTGTGGCGCCGGTCGTGCGTTTCCAGTCGCGCAACGCGCGCGAGGCGGCTTGCACGGCATGCTCGACGTCGGCGTCGCCGCCTGCGCTGACGTCGGCGATGACCATTTCCGTCGACGGGTCGACGACGGGCAGCGTCGCGCCGCCGACGCTCGCGCGCCACGTGCCGTCGATGAAGTGGCGCGTATGCAGCGGCGGATCGAACGCGAGATCCGGTGTCGTGCTCATCGCCGCACCTGTTCGAACCAGGTTGCCTCGTCGATTTCGATCACGGTCGGCATCGGACGTGCCGTCGCATCGCGCAGCGCGTCGGCCAGCGCGTCGGGCGTCGCGGCCGCCTGCGCCGCGCAGCCGAAGCCGCGTGCGAGCGTCTGGAAATCGGGCGTATACGGATCGACGCCGACCGGCGTGATGTCGCGCTCGACCATGTATTTGCGGATCTCGCCGTAACCGCGGTTGTTCCAGACGATCACGATCACCGGCACGCGAGCCTCGACCGCGCTCGCGAGCTCCGGCAGCGTGAACTGCAGGCCGCCGTCGCCGATCAGGCACACCACGGGCCGCGCAGGCGCGGCGAGCTTTGCGCCGATCGAGGCGGGCAGCCCGTAGCCGAGCGTGCCGTAGCCGGTCGACGAGTTGAACCAGCTGCGCGGTGCCGGCGCATCGTGCGTGAAATTGCCGACGTAGACGGGGCTCGTCGAATCGCCGGCGATGATCGCGCCGGGCAGCGCGGTGACGATGGTGTCGATCAGCCGTGCCTGGGCACGCGCGGCGCCGTCGTGGCCGGCCGCGATTGCGGCGCGCACGGCGGCCACCCGCGACGCGCCCCAGCCGGGCTCGGGTGCCGGCGCCGGCCGTTCGTGCAGGCGGGTCGACAGCGCGCCGAGCGCCAGCCGCGCATCGCCGGCGATGGCGATTTCGGCGCGCGCGTTGCGCATCAGCTGTTGCGCGTCGATGTCGATGCGGATCAGCCGGCCGTCGATCGCGAAGCCGCCGTCGAACGTGACGTCGTAATCGGTTTCGCCGAGTTCGGTGCCGACCGCGAGCACCACGTCGGCCTCGCGGATCGCCGCGCGCGTGGCCGGCAGCGACTGGGTGGAGCCGATCAGCAACGGGTGGCCGGCCGGCAGCAGGCCCTTCGCGTTGATCGTCAGCGCGACGGGCGCGTGCAGGCGTTCGGCGAGTTCGCGCAGTTCCGTCGCGGCGTGGATCGCGCCGCCGCCGGCCAGGATCAGCGGCCGCCGGGCCTGCGCGAGCAGGTCGGCGGCTGCCGCGAGCGCGTTCGCGTCCGGCGCGGGGCGCGCGGGCAGCGCGAGCGGCGCGGCGGGCAGCGCGGGCGCCGGCATCACGATCACGTCGAGCGGGATCTCGATATGCACGGGCCGCGGACGCGCGCTTTCGAACACCGCGAAGGCGCGCGCGAGGACCTGCGGCAGGTCGGCCGCGTCGAGCAGCGTGTGCGAGAACGCGGTGAGCCCCGCGAACACGTCGCGCTGCGACGGCAGCTCGTGCAGGCGGCCGTCGCCGCTGCCGAGCTCGCGCCGCGCGTTGACGCTCGAGATCACCAGCATCGGAATCGAGTCCGCGTAGGCCTGTGCCATCGCGGTCGCGATATTGGTCATCCCCGGCCCGGTGATGATGAAGCAGACGCCCGGCCGGCCGGTGACGCGGGCATAGCCGTCGGCCATGAATCCGGCCCCCTGTTCGTGGCGCGGCGTCACATGACGGATCGACGATGCGGCGAGGCCGCGATAGAGCTCGACGGTATGCACGCCGGGAATGCCGAACACGCATTCGACACCCTGGCGTTCGAGAAGATCGACGAGCGCTTCGCCGCAGGTGCGGGGGCGCGCTTGGAACGGAGCGGCCGTGGCCGCGCAGGCCTCGGCAATGCAGGAGACAGGGGCGGGATGGTTCATGGATCGTGACGTGCCGATTGGGAGGGGGAGTGGCCCGTACCGCAAGCAACGGGCATGAAGCGGATTGTCGGGGTCGATCGGCGCTGCCAACAATCGATTAGTTTTCATGCAGCGCATGAGCGCCGTGCATGGCGGCGTCGAGGCTTGCCGACGGCCCGACGCTTGCCGCGGCGAGCGGTCGGCATGCGCGGGAACCGTTCGGCCCGCGCACGATTCCCGCGTCCTGCTGCTTCGATTTCCATCGGGCACGCGCGTGCCCGGATGTCCGTGTTGAGTGGGCCGGACCCGTCACCGGCATGCCCGGCTCGGCCTGCAAGCGAACCCGCGACGGTCAGTGCGGCGCGGTGAAGCGCGGATCGATATACGCGTCGACGTCCTGCGACTGTTTGTACACGGCGTTACGCACGTTGAACGCATTCGCGTTGCGCGTCGAGCCATAGATCGAGTCGAGCCCGTCGCCCTTGCGGAACGCACGCTTCGCGGCAGCCTCGTCGAGCAGGTGCGTGCCCTTCAGCAGCGGAAGGTATTGTTCCGGCGCGAGCCCGACACGCGCGGACATGATCCTGACCGCGTCGGCCTGCGTCTTCGGGTCGTTGATGTACGCGACGCAGCGGTACCAGACCTTGACCACCTTCGCCCAGTCGGCCCGGCGCGCGGCGAGGCTCGCGGGCGCAACCGTGATCGCATCGTAGATCAGCCCCGGCGCATCGGCCGACGTGAAGATCGCCCGTGCGCCCGGTGCGCGCTTCAGCGCCTCGCCCGCGTTCGGCTGCCAGGCGGCCACCGCGGCGATGTCGGACGACGAGCCGAGCACCTGCGGCAGTTCGTTGGTTTTCGCGTTCACGAGCGTGACGTCGCCGTCCTTGAGCCCGTGCTTCTGCAGCGCGGTTTCGAGCAGCAGGTGATCGACCAGGCCGAGCTCGACGCCGACCTTCTTGCCCTTCAGGCCTTCGACGGTGCGCAGCGGCGGCTTCGCGACGATCATGTCGTTGCCGGCCGAATAGTCGGTCAGCAGGATCATCACGTTCTTCGCACCGGCCGCGCCGGTGACGAGCGCATCGCCGTTGGTCGCCGCGACCGCGTCGAGCTTGCCCGCGGAAAACGCGTCGAGCGACGCCGAATAATCGAACCATTCGAAGTCGACGTCGACGCCGGCTTCCTTGAACCAGCCCTTGTCGAGCGCGACCTGGAACGCGACCCAGCCGGGCCAGTCGCTGTAGCCGATCTTCAGCGGCGCGGCCGCGTGCACGGCGGGCGCCGTCAACAGCGCGGCGGCCGTGACGGCGGCCCCCAATGCATGACGGACGAAACGGAGGGACGGCAGGCGGCGGAACGCCGGGGCGGGACGGGTCATCGTTGTTCTCCAGGAGACCGGGATCGGGATCGTCGATTCGGACCGTGCCTGTGCGCGGTCCGGCCGCGTGGCCGGTTCCTGCGGATGCGGAACGAACGAAGCGGCCACGGAGAGGCGCGACGGCCGTTGCCATCGCCAATCTCCCGGGCTTTTGTCCCGCCGTGTAGCGCGGGTGCGTCCGGTCTCGCGATCGGACGCACCCGCGCCGGGCTGCTCTCGGACCAGACGTTCGATGAACCGGAACCCTAGCACCCCTAAGATGCGACGCTGCCGCACCTCTCGGCGTCATGCCGAGCGAGAAGCGTGCCAATGGCACGCGGTCACGCGATTCAACGGCGCCGCGCGGCGCGCTGAAGTTCGATGAAGCGGGCGGAGAACAGCGCGCTCAATGCGCGCCGGAGCAGGTCGAGCTTGTTCATGACGCGTGAGATATCGAGTGACGATGCATCCGTTCAGCAATGCCCATGCCATTGCCGAACGCGCGGCGCGGGTGCGCACGATCCGCACTGCGCCGGTGCGCGATAGCATGCGCATGGTGCGCCGCACGCCCGCTGCGAGGGCAAGCCGTCGTCGCCGCCGATTCGTGCATGCCGCGGGTCGTCGCGCCGTCGTGCCGCGTCGTGCGGTCGTTGCGCGGTCGTCGTGTGGTCGTTGCACGGCGGCTGGCACGCAACTCGCTAGATTGACGCTCGAGAGGTGCGAAGCAATTTGCATCATCTTCAGGATCGCTAGGGTTCCGGTCGTGCGGCGTTCGCGCCGCGCGATGACTGGTCCGAGAGCAATCCGGTCTTGCCTTCGCCTCGATTCGAGGAAACGGCGAGGCTCCACGGAGGGATAAAAGCCCGGGAGGTCGCGATGTCGTTCGGTCGCCCTCTCACGCCTTTTGTCCAACCCTCCACGGAGCCGCCATGTCGCCGAGCCCCCAAGCCCTCCTTGCCCCGCCGCCGCACGTCGTGTGGGAAACGCTGATTCCCGCTGGCACCCACTGGTCCGGCATCCTGCGCCGCGGCCTCGCGCTGCGCCTCGTCGACGTCGACGGCGGTGCGAATCTGTCCGCCGTGTTTCATCGCCAGGAAGACCCGCTCGAACGCTACAACATGGCCGATACGCTGAAGGCGCAGCACACCGCGCATCTCACGCGCGGCCATGCGCTGTACACGGACATGGGGCGCGTGATCGCGTCGATCACGGCCGACACGCTCGGCTGGCACGACCCGCTCGGCGGCGTCGGCGATGCACGGTTGTTCGCGCACAAGTACGGCACGAGCTCGTACCAGGCCGATCGCAACGCGATGATCCGCAACGGCCGCGACAGCCTCGTGCTCGAGCTCGCGAAATACGGACTGTCGGCGCGCGATCTCGCCGCGAACGTCAACTTCTTCAGCCGGCTCGACACGCGCGACGACGGCACGCTCGATTTCGTCGCCGGACATTCGCCGGCCGGCAGCGCGCTCGACCTGCGCTTCGAGATGAACACGCTCGCGGCGTTCTCGACCGCGCCGCATCCGCTCGATCCGCGTACCGACTATGCGCCGAAGCCCGTGAAGCTGATCGCGTACCGCGCGTATCCGGCGGACGGCGCCGCGCCCGAGGACGACCCGTGCCGGCACGCGTGCGCCGAGAACATGCGCGGCTTCACCAACACCGACCGCCTGTTCGCGTAAGGAGCCGGACCATGCCGATCATCGAAAGCCGTCTCGACCCGCGCGACGCGATCCACGACACCACGCTGAACGCGGGCGAACCGTGGCTGCACGACCTGAAACGCGGCCAGGTCTTCCGCATCCTCGACCTGGAAGGCAACCAGGCGGTCGACACGCTGTTCTACCGCACCGACGACACCGAGGAGCGCTACAGCGCGCAGGACACGATTCGCGCGCAGCGCAACCTGTACCTGAGCGCGGGCAGCGTGCTGCTGTCCAGCCGGGGCAACCCGATGGTGACGATCGTCGCCGATACGTGCGGGCGCCACGACACGCTCGGTGGCGCGTGCGCGGCCGAGAGCAACACCGTGCGCTATGCGCTCGACAAGCGCTACATGCACAACTGCCGCGACAGCTTCCTCAACGCGATCGCGCACTGCACGTGCGGCGCGGGTGCGCGGCTCGGCAAGCGCGACCTCGTCGGCAACGTCAACTTCTTCATGAACGTGCCCGTCACGCCGCTCGGCGGGCTCACGTTCGAGGATGGCATTTCCGCGCCCGGCAAGTACGTCGAGATGCGCGCGGAGATGGACGTCACGGTGCTGATCTCGAACTGCCCGCAGCTCAACAACCCGTGCAACGGCTACAACCCGACGCCCGTGCGCCTCACGATCTGGGAGGCCGAATGAACCTCGCCCACGCTCGCCATCGTTCGCGGGAGGCCGCATGAGATTCGCCAAAGTCCTCGTCGCGAACCGCGGCGAAATCGCATGCCGCGTGATCCGCACGCTGAAGCGGCTCGGCATCGCGTCGGTCGCGATCTATTCGGACGCCGATCGCGACGCGCGTCACGTGGCGCTCGCCGACGAAGCCGTGCGGGTCGGGCCGGCGCCGGCCGCCGACAGCTACCTGAACGTCGCGGCGATCCTCGCCGCCGCGCGCGAGACCGGCGCGCAGGCCGTGCATCCCGGCTACGGCTTCCTGTCCGAGCATGCGGGCTTCGCCGATGCATGCGAAGCGGCGGGCCTGCGCTTCATCGGCCCGCGCGGCGATCACATGCGCGCGTTCGGCCTCAAGCACACCGCGCGCGCGCTCGCCGCCGCACAGGGCGTCGCGCTGTTGCCGGGCACGGGCCTGCTCGACGACGTGGCGACGGCGCTCGCCGAAGCCGGCACGATCGGCTATCCGGTGATGCTGAAAAGCACCGCGGGCGGCGGCGGGATCGGCATGTCGCTCTGCCGCGATGCCGCGCAGCTCGAGGCAGCGTTCGAATCCGTCGTGCGGCTCGGCAACGCGAACTTCGCGCATGCGGGCGTCTATCTCGAGAAGTTCGTCGAACACGCGCGGCACATCGAAGTGCAGATCTTCGGCGACGGCCGGGGCGGCGCGATCGCGCTCGGCGAACGCGATTGCTCGGTGCAGCGCCGCAACCAGAAGGTGATCGAGGAAACGCCCGCGCCGGACCTGACCGATGCCGAGCGCGACGCGCTGCACGCGGGCGCGGTGCGGCTCGCCCGCGCGGTCGGCTACGCATCGGCCGGCACCGTCGAATTCGTGTTCGACGCGAACGCGCGCCAGTTCTATTTCCTCGAGGTGAATACGCGCCTGCAGGTCGAGCATTGCGTGACCGAAGCGGTGACGGGCGTCGATCTCGTGGAGTGGATGATCCTGCAGGCCGAAGGCGACCTGCCGCCGCTCGACACGCTCGCCGTCGCGCCGCGCGGCGCGAGCATCCAGGTGCGGCTGTATGCGGAGGATCCGCACAAGCAGTTCCTGCCGAGCGCCGGCCTGCTCACGCACGTCGCGTTTCCGGACGACGTGCGCGTCGACGGCTGGATCGAGGCGGGCACCGAGATCAGCGCGCATTACGATCCGCTGCTCGCGAAGCTGATCGTGCGCGGCGATACGCGGCGCGACGCGCTGGCCGCATTGCAGGCCGCGCTCGCGCGTACCGAGCTGTACGGGATCGAGACCAACCTCGACTACCTGCGCGCGATCGCCGGCTCGGACACGTTCGCGCGCGGCGCGCCGACGACGGCATTCCTGTCGCGCTTCGCGTTCGCGCCGCACACGATCGACGTGCTCGACGGCGGCGTGCAGACCACCGTGCAGCAGGCCCCGGGGCGCGTCGGCTACTGGAGCGTCGGCGTGCCGCCGTCCGGGCCGATGGACGATCGCGCGTTCGACCTCGCGAACGCGCTGCTCGGCAACGCGCGCGACGCGGCCGGGCTGGAATTCACGATGGTCGGCGCGACGCTGCGCTTCAACACGGCGACGCTGTTCGTGCTCGGCGGCGCGCCGCTCGCGGCCACGCTCGACGGCGAGCCCGCGCCGTTCTGGCAGGTGCTGCGCGCGCGGCCCGGTGCGGTGCTCAAGCTCGGCGGCGTGACCGGCGCCGGCGTGCGCGCCTGCCTGGCCGTGAAGGGCGGGCTGCAGGTGCCCGACTATCTCGGCAGCAAGGCGACCTTCACGCTCGGCCAGTTCGGCGGCCACGCGGGGCGCGCGCTGCGCAAGGGCGACGTGCTGCATCTGCACGCGGACGCGGGGCGCGGCGGCGCGGGCGCGACGCTGGCCGCGGCCGAGGTTCCCGCGCTGACGCACGCATGGACGCTCGGCGTGCTCGACGGTCCGCACGGCGCGCCGGACTTCTTCACGCCCGACGACATCGCGATGCTCTACGGCACGCAGTGGACGGTCCATTACAACTCCAGCCGCACCGGCGTGCGGCTGATCGGCCCGAAGCCGCAATGGGCGCGGGTGGACGGCGGCGAGGCGGGCCTGCATCCGTCGAACATCCACGACAACGCGTATGCGATCGGTGCGGTCGATTTCACCGGCGACATGCCGGTGATCCTCGGCCCCGACGGCCCGAGCCTGGGCGGCTTCGTGTGCCCGGTGACGGTCGTGCGCGACGAGTTGTGGAAGCTCGGGCAGTTGCGCCCGGGCGACACCGTTCAGTTCGTGCGCGCCCGCGTGTCGCCCGCGCCTGCCGCCGCCGCGGTCGTGCCTGCGGCTTGCGCCGGCGCGCCGGACGATTGCGTGCTGCATCGCGATCCGGCGGCCGGCGGCGGCATCGGCGTGGTGTACCGGCGCTCCGGCGATCGCAACGTGCTGGTCGAATACGGGCCGCTCGTGCTCGACCTGAACCTGCGCTTTCGCGTGCATGCGCTGATGTGCTGGCTCGACGCGCACCGGCTGCCCGGCATGCTCGACCTGACGCCGGGGATTCGTTCGCTGCAGGTGCAGTTCGACGCGCGGACGCTGCCGCTCGCCACGCTGCTCGCGCATCTGCAGGCAGCCGAGCGCGAACTGCCCGACGTGGCCGACATGCGCGTGCCGAACCGCATCGTGCATCTGCCGCTGTCGTGGGACGACCCGTCGACGCGCATCGCGATCGAGCGCTACATGCAGTCGGTGCGGCCCGATGCGCCGTGGTGCCCGAGCAATATCGAGTTCATCCGGCGCATCAACGGGCTGGCGAGCATCGACGACGTCAAGCGCATCGTGTTCGACGCGCGCTATCTGGTGATGGGGCTCGGCGACGTCTATCTCGGCGCGCCGGTCGCGACGCCGATCGATCCGCGGCACCGGCTGGTGACCACGAAGTACAACCCCGCGCGCACCTGGACGCCGGAGAACGCGGTCGGCATCGGCGGCGCGTATCTGTGCGTGTACGGGATGGAAGGGCCCGGCGGCTACCAGTTCGTCGGCCGGACCGTGCAGATGTGGAACCGCCACCGCACCACGCGCGAATTCGAAACCGGCAAGCCCTGGCTGCTGCGCTTCTTCGACGAGATCCGCTTTTACGAAGTCAGCGAAGCCGAGCTGACCGCACTGCGCGCGGATTTCATCGCGGGCCGTGCGGCGCTCGAGATCGAGGAATCCGTGTTCGATCTGGGCGCATACAACCGCTTCCTGCGCGACGAGGCGGATTCGATCGCGACGTTCAAGGCCGCGCAGCAAACCGCGTTCGAAGCCGAGCGCGAGCGATGGCGGGCGGCCGGGCAGGCGGAATACGTCGGCGAAGCGGAGCCGGGCGACGGGCAGGCGGCGCGCGCGGCGGGCGTGCTCGACGACACGCAGCGGGCGATTGCCGCGGACGTGTCGGGCAGCGTGTGGAAGGTGCTGGTCGAAGCCGGCGAGCGCGTGACCGAAGGACAGGTCGTCGCGATCGTCGAGTCGATGAAGATGGAGGTGGCGGTGACGGCAACGGAAGACGGCACGATCGAGACGATCGATTGCGCGCCGGGCGCGGCGGTGGTGGCCGGCCAGCGGTTGATGGTGATGCGCGCGGGTGCTGCCGAGGAGGTCGCATGAACACGACGGAACGCTCCCTCCTGCCCGGGCTGCGCTCGATTGCCGCGCTGCGCGCGCGCTATGAAGCGGGCGACCTGACGCCGCATGCGCTCGTCGACGCGATCGCCGCGCATTTGGACGCGGGCGACCCGCATCACGCGTGGATCCGGCCGCTGTCGCGCGCGGAGATGACGCGGTATGCCGACGCGCTCGCCGGGCGCGACATCGCGACGCTGCCGCTGTACGGCGTGCCGTTCGCGATCAAGGACAACATCGACCTCGCGGGCATCCCGACGACGGCGGCCTGTCCGGCTTATGCGTACACGCCCGCACGCAGCGCGCCCGTCGTCGAGCGGCTGATCGCGGCCGGCGCGATCCCCGTCGGCAAGACCAATCTCGACCAGTTCGCGACCGGGCTCTCGGGGCAGCGCTCGCCTTACGGCGCATGCCGCAATGCGCTCGATCCGCGCTATGCGTCGGGCGGGTCGAGTTCCGGGTCGGCGGTGGCGGTCGCGCTCGGCGTCGCGACCTTCTCGCTCGGCACCGACACGGCCGGCTCCGGGCGCGTGCCGGCCGCGTTCCACGGCCTCGTCGGGCTCAAGCCGACCCGCGGCGTGGTGAGCACGCTCGGTGTCGTGCCGGCCTGTCGCTCGCTCGATTGCGTGTCGGTGTTCGCGCACTCGCCGGCGGATGCGCGGGCCGTGTTCGACGTCGCGCATGGCGTGACCGAAGGCGATCCGTACGGGCGCGCGTGGCAGCCGCTGCCGGGCGCCAACGGACTGCGCGCGCATCCGGGGCGGCCGCTCGCGCAACTGCGCTTCGGCGTGCCGCGTGCCGATCAGCTCGAGTTCTTCGGCGACGAATCGTATCGCGCGGCGTGGGGTACTGCGCTCGAACGCCTGCGCGCGACCGGCGCGCGGGTCGTCGAGATCGACTTCGGCCCGTTCCTGGCCGCCGCGCGGCTGCTGTACGAAGGCCCGTGGGTGGCCGAGCGGCTCGCCGCGATCGGCGCATTCGCCGCGCGGGAACCCGATGCGCTGCATCCGGTGATCCGCGAGATCGTCGGCGGTGCGTCGCGTTTCAGCGCGGCCGATGCGTTCGCGGCATTCGACCGGCTCGCGACGCTGCGCGTCGAGGCCGATCGCGCATGGGGCGGGCTCGATGCGATCGTGATGCCGACCTCGGCGACGACCGCGACCGTCGACGCGCTCGAAGCCGACCCGATCGGCGTCAACTCGCGCTTCGGCTACTACACGAATTTCGTCAACCTGCTCGACCTGTCGGCGATCGCGGTGCCGGCCGGCACGTGCGAAAGCGGACGGCATGCGGGTTTGCCGTTCGGGATCACGTTCGTCGGCCGCGCGCACGACGATGCGCGGCTGCTGGATCTCGCGCAGGCGTGGGTCGGTGGCGCCGTCGCGGGCGGCGATGCGGGCGTCGGCGATGCGGTTGTCGGCGATGCCGGGGCGTCAGCGCCGGCGGCGCCTCCGTCCGGCGCATCGTCCGATGTGTCGTTTGGTGCATCGTCTGGCGCGTCGTCCGGTGTGTCGTCCGGCGTGCCGTCCGGTGTGTCGTCCGATGTGTCGTCCGGCGTGTCGTCCAACGCGTCGTCCAACGCGTCGTCCGGTGTCGTGCGCGTGGCCGTCGTCGGCGCGCATCTGCGTGGCGAGCCGCTGAACGGGCAGCTCACGGATCGGGGCGCGCGTTTCGTCGCGGCGACGACGACGGCCGCCGCCTATCGCCTCTACGCGCTGTCCGCGGCGGCCAGCGGCGGCGTCGCCAAGCCGGGCCTCGTGCGCGTGCCGGACGGTGGCGCGCCGATCGCGGTCGAGATCTGGGAGATGCCGGTCGATGCCTACGGCAGCTTCGTCGCCGGGATTGCGGCGCCGCTCGGCATCGGCACGCTGACGCTCGCGGACGGCTCGCGGGTGCAGGGTTTCCTGTGCGAAAGCGCGGCGCTCGACGATGCGCAGGACATCACGCGCTTCGGCGGCTGGCGGGCTTACCGCGCCCAGGCCGCCGGCGGCGCATTGCAATGAACGCCCGGTCGCGCGTGGCCCCACGGCGTCTCGCGACCGGCACCCGCAACGATACGGAGATTCCCATGTCAATGACCCGCAACACGACCGGCTGGCTGGCCGTGCGCCGCGAACTGACGACGCGCGGCAAATGGACGCTCGGCCTCGCGTCGTTCCTGCTGCCGTGCGCCGTCTGGTGCCTGATCAGCTATGTGCCGTTCGTCTGGCATCCGCAGATGCGCATCACGAATCCCGGGAGCGTCGACTATTTCCAGGCCGGCATGCAGATCGACCGCGACGTGTTCGACGACGAGCTCGCGCATGCGCGTGCGACGCACGCGGCCGTGCCCGAAGGCGTGCGCGCGAACCCGGTCTACCTGCCCGCGCCGCATCAGGTGCTGCGCGCGTTCTACACGGCGTTCACGACACCGCCCGCATCGCGCGACGGCGTGTGGCTGCACGAGAGCCTGTGGCACAGCATCCGGATCATCTTCTGGGGCTTCGTGATCTCGTCCGCGATCGGCGTGCCGCTCGGCATCGTCTGCGGCACCTTCAGTGCGCTCGCGCGGCTGCAGGAGCCGTTCCTCGAGTTCTTCCGCTACCTGCCGGCGCCGGCGTTCGGCGCGCTGATGGTCGCGATTCTCGGCATCTACGACGCGCCGAAGATCGCGATCATCGTGATCGGCACGCTGTTCCAGCAGGTGCTGATCGTCGCGAACACGACGCGCAAGCTCGAATACGGGTTGTTCGAGGCCGCGATGACGCTCGGCACGAAGAAGCTGAAGCTGCTCACGCACGTCGTGATTCCGGGCGTGCTGCCGGACCTGTATCGCGACCAGCGGATCCTGCTCGGCTGGGCGTGGACCTACCTGATCGTCGCCGAACTCGTCGGCACGAGTTCGGGCATCACGTGGTACATCAGCCAGCAGGCCCGCTACCAGCATTTCGACAACGTATACGCGGCGATCCTGATGATCGGGATCATCGGCCTCGGCACCGACATCGTGCTCGGGCTGCTCGGCCGCAAGCTGTTTCCGTGGGATCGCACGCTGAAGGCGTGACACCCGTCGACGCGCATCCACCGACCGATTTTCGCAGAGGGCATCATGCAGAATCCGCAGACCGTTCCCGATTACCTGATTCAATCCGACGCGGTGCGCGAGCGCTTCGCGCGGCTGAAAACCCGCGACGTGATTCTCGACGTGCGCCATGTCGGCAAGCGTTTCGCGACGCCGCAGGGCGAGTGCGTCGCGCTCGACGACATCAGCTTCCGTACGCACCGGCGCGAGTTCGTGTGCGTGATCGGCCCGTCCGGCTGCGGCAAGTCGACGTTGATCCGCATCCTGGCCGGGCTCGACGCGCAGACGAGCGGCGAGGTGCTGCTGGACGGCAAGCCCGTGCAGGGGCCGGGCGCCGACCGCGGGATGGTGTTCCAGGGCTATACGCTGTTTCCGTGGCTCACCGTGAAGAGGAACGTGATGTTCGGCCTGCGCATGAACGGCAGCAGCAGCGGCGAGGCCGAGCGCGAGGCGCTGCAGTGGCTCGATCTCGTCGGGCTGACGCATTTCGCCGACGTGTATCCGCACCAGTTGTCGGGCGGGATGAAGCAGCGCGTGGCGATTGCCCGCGCGCTCGCGAACCGACCGCGGATCCTGCTGATGGACGAGCCGTTCGGCGCGCTCGACGCGCAGACGCGTGCGCGGATGCAGACCCACCTGCTCGACATCTGGCGCAATATCGACGTGACGATCCTGTTCATCACGCACGACCTCGACGAGGCGATCTTCCTGGCGGACCGGATTCTCGTGCTGAAGGCGAACCCGGGCGGCGTGCAGGAACTGATCGAGGTGCCGGTGCCGCGGCCGCGCGATTATGCACAGGTCAATACGCCCGAGTTCATTGCAACGAAGGCGCGGCTCGAAGCGCTGATTCATCCGAAGGAAGCGGTGGCCGCGGACGACGAAGGCGTCAAGCCGCACATGATCCGGATGACGGACGTCGCGGACAATGTCGAGTAGCGGGGGAGCCGGGCGCGCGTGCGCGCCCGGGATCTCGTACCGGGCGTGATTGGTGCGACTGCATGACGGGATCCCGGCCACGCACGAGTGCGAACATTTGTCGTCGGTTGTTTTGCTGCGGATTTTTTCTTGATCTCTCGCGGTGGAATGCGAGATGAAATAATGCCGTTACACGTGTGGCTCGGTAATGGCGAAGTTGGGCGCGATTCGTGCAAGTCTTTTTGTTTCTGTTTTTGCGTGAAATGCGAGATTCAATTCAAATATATGCGCATCAAGGTCGCGCGTTCGTCCCGGAAAATGGCGGCGTTAATAAAAATATTATTGAAACGCTGAAATACTCCTTGTTCGATCTGCACCCCGCCTGACGCGTGCTTGCCGCATTTGAACCGCGCTCCCGCGTATCCGGCGAAGGCTTCGCCCCGGATGCGCCGATTTTGCAGTATTGAAAATCATGTGAAATATCGATTCAATCCGGAATATTGTTTTCGCAAATTGACGTCCTTATAAAAAATAATCGAGAACTGTCAGCATTTACAGGTTCATTGGATTAACCGCTCGATGTAAATTCGAGTCGCGGGACAAATTGATGTTTTCAAGGTTTCGTGCGAATCGATCACCCGATCGGTGATCGAAGGTCGCATGGAACGGTGTCCACGCACCGGCAACCCATCTACCTGAACGGGAGCTTCTATGTCACGCGTTACCGATGTGCTCGTCTCGATCGATACCGAAACCATTCTCCAGAAATATCCGAATCCCAGCCGGGATCC
The DNA here is from genome assembly GCF_003857805.1 of Burkholderia sp. Bp9099. Classification (NCBI taxonomy): domain Bacteria; kingdom Pseudomonadati; phylum Pseudomonadota; class Betaproteobacteria; order Burkholderiales; family Burkholderiaceae; genus Burkholderia; species Burkholderia sp. Bp9099. Next base: position 64,494 of record NZ_QTPU01000026.1, on the reverse strand, counting down.
GAAAAACCCGACGCTGATCGACTGGAAGCACGTCTACATGGTCACGAACCAGGACAACGTCGTGTCCGGGCAGGCGGGCGGCGAACTCGACCTGAAAGCCCAGGTGGGCGACCTGATCCGATGGCGTGAAACGAGCCTGTCGCTGGGCTTCGAGAAGCAGGTCGTGTTCTACGGCTTCATCGCCAACCAGGGCCGCGACCTGATTTCGACGCCGACGCCGCGCAAGGCCACCGCATCGATCCCGATTCCGAATCCGAGCTCGCCGTCGACGCCGACCTGCCAGAAGGTGGACAACTACTACTGGTCGTCGGAAACGCTGTCGGAAGGCCGCGTCACCTACCACTTCTACTTCCAGATCATCGACCGCAATTGCCAGTCGCTGGGTTGCTATCAGTGGGACCCGTTCATCTCGATCCATAACTGATGTCGGCAGGCGGGCGGCCATGCGACGGTCGCCCGCGTCATTGTCCCGTTCCGGAGGAAGCGCCATGCCTGGTCTTCGTTGCGACGTGCTTGCGATCGTCGATGCCGTCACGCTGCTGTCGGCCTATCCCGATGCGAGCCGGAACGCGGATGCGCCGACCGTGATCGACGGCCGGCACATCTATGTGGTGAGCCCCGGCGACACCGGGCCGCTCGGCCGCAACGACAGCCGGCTCTTTGCCGGCCTGTCGCCGGGCGACCAGCTCCGCCTGCGCGAAACGGCGCTGGCGCTGCGTGCCGAAGTGAGCGTCCTGTTCATCCGGTTCGCCTTGCGGGACGCCGGCATCGTCGCGCCGATCGAAGCGCAGGTGCGCGACGCCGCGACGCCGGTGCCGTCCGACGACGACCTGCTCCATCCGCAGTGCCGGCCGATGCCGGACCATTACTGGCGCAGCGACGTGCTGGCTGCGGGCGCCACCACGTGCACGGCCGATTTCGCCGTGCTCGACCGTGGCGGTGCGGTGTCCGGCTACTTCCGCTGGGAGACGTCGATCGAGATCGCCGGCGGCCGCGCGGATTCGTAGCAGCCCGATTGCAAGCCGTCGCCGGACCGCGACGGCAACGTCGACCTTGCGTCCGATACCGGCTTCGGGCGATCTTCTGCGCGAATGCCGATTTCAGGCAGGATGCCGAACCGTTTGGCTCACGGGCCGCTTGTGTTTCATGGACCCACGGCCCGCCCGAATCAGTTTCGTTCCCGTTCGAGCCAGCGTCGTTGCGAGGCGTGACCACCCGAGCGCGCCGCGTCCGTCGCGCGCCGGGCTCCCCGCATTGCCGCCCTCTGATCCAATCCGGAATTTGTCTAGTCATCCTTGCGATTGGATCGTACGAGATGCACCAAACGCGTGCCTGAATTCCCCACGACGAGGCACGTCAGAGCCCCGAAATTAGGGGATTTCCCTCGTTTCCCCGGTTTTTTTTGATCGCTGCTTGTCGCGCTGTTTTTCTTCTTGCATGCTTGTATAGACAAATTCCTGAGGCGGCTTGCTGCAGCACCGAAGGGATGACGAACCTCAACGCAAGGAGAAATCTCGTGAACGGCAAGCGGATCAAGTGGGCAATCAGGACGATCGGTGTCATCGCGGCCGCGGCGGCAACGCTCGCGGCGCCGGCGCAGGCGAAGGAATGGAAGACGGTGACGGTCGCGCTCGAAGGCGGCTACGCACCGTGGAACCTCACGCTGCCGGGCGGCAAGCTGGGCGGTTTCGAACCGGAGCTGCTCGCCAACGTGTGCGAGCGGATCAAGGTGCAGTGCAACATGGTCGCGCAGGACTGGGACGGGATGATTCCCGGCCTGCAGGCCGGCAAGTTCGATATCCTGATGGATGCGATCTCCATCACGCCGGAGCGCGAAAAGATCCTGCTGTTCTCGCGTCCGTATGCGGCGACGCCCGCGACGTTCGCCGTCACCGATACCAAGATCCTGCCGAAGGCCGCGCCCGGCGCGCCGATGGTCAAGCTGACGGGTGACGCGAACGCGGACAAGCCCACCGTCGATGCGCTGCGCAAGCAACTGAAGGGCAAGACGATCGGCATCCAGTCGGGCACCGTCTATACGAAATTCATCAACGACAGCTTCAAGGACATCGCGTCGATTCGCGTGTACAAGACCTCGCCCGAACGTGACCTCGACCTCGTCGCCGGGCGCATCGATGCGTCGTTCGACGACGTCACGTACTACGCGGCGAACAACACGAAGAAGGACACCGCGTCGATCGTGCTCGCGGGGCCGAAGCTCGGCGGGCCGATCTGGGGGCCGGGCGAAGGGCTCGCGTTCCGCAAGCAGGATGCCGACCTGAAGACGAAGTTCGATACGGCGATCGGCGCGGCACTCGCGGACGGCACGGTGAAGAAGCTGGCCGACAAGTGGTTCAAGACCGACGTCACGCCGTAAGCACGCCGCCGCCGCGCGAGCGACCCGAACGACGCGCGGCGGCAGGCATCCTGCCGATTCACTCAACGCTTGCCGGGAGGCACGCATGGCGATTCTCGAAATGCTCGGCTTCGGAACCGAAGGCTGGGGCGGTGTGCTGCTGCTCGCCGCACTGATGACGGTCGCGCTGACGCTCGCCGCGCTCGCGGTCGGCGCGGTGATCGGCGCGGCGATCGCGGCGGCGAAGCTGTCGCGCTACCGCAGCGCCCGCCTGCTCGGCGACCTGTACACGACGGTATTTCGCGGCGTGCCCGAACTGCTCGTCATCTATCTGTTCTACTTCGGCGGCTCGACGCTCGTCACGGCCGTCGGCCAGTGGTTCGGCGCGGAAGGCTTCATCGGCGTGCCGCCGTTCGTGATCGGCGCGCTCGCGGTCGGCATGATCTCGGGCGCCTACCAGGCGGAGGTGTATCGCGCGGCGGTGCTCGCGGTGTCGAAGGGCGAGCTCGAAGCGGCGCGCGCGATCGGCATGCCGCGCAGCATGGTGCTGCGGCGCATCCTGGTTCCGCAGGTGCTGCGCTTCGCGCTGCCCGGGATCGGCAACGTGTGGCAGCTGAGCCTCAAGGACTCGGCACTGATCTCGGTCACCGGGCTCGCCGAGCTGTTGCGCACGAGCCAGATCGCCGCCAATTCGACCCACCAGTACTTCGTGTTCTTCGTCGCGGGCGGGGCGTTGTATCTGCTGATGACGGGCGTGTCGAACCGCGTGTTCAACCGGGCGGAAGCGATCGTCGGCCGGTCGTTCCGCCGCAATTTCGCGCGCAACTGACGGAGAACGTGCATGTCCCTCGATTTCGCTTTTCTCTTCGATACGCTGCGCCAGCTGCTCGCGGCCGTACCGACCACGCTCGGCCTGTTCTTCGCCTCGCTCGTGCTCGGCGGCCTGCTGTCGCTCGTGATCGTCACGATGCGCGTGTCGCCGCGCTGGCTGCCGAACCGCTTCGCGCGGGCCTATATCCTCGTGTTTCGCGGCTCGCCGCTGCTGATCCAGATGTTCCTCGTGTATTACGGGCTCGGCCAGTTCGGCGTGATCCGCGAAAGCTTCATGTGGCCGCTGCTGCGCGAGCCGTACGTCTGCGCGGTGCTGTCGCTCGCGCTGTGCACGGCGGGCTACACGGCCGAGATCCTGCGCGGCGGGCTGATGGCCGTGCCGGTCGGGCAGATCGAGGCCGGCTATTCGATCGGGCTGTCGGGCTTCGCGCTGCTGCGGCGCGTGATCGGCCCGATCGCGTTGCGCCAGTGCCTGCCCGCGTATTCGACCGAAGCGGTGCTGCTCGTCAAGTCGACCGCGCTGGCGAGCCTCGTCACGGTATGGGAAGTGACGGGCGTCGCGCAGCAGATCATCCAGCAAACCTATCGGACGACCGAGGTGTTCGTCTGCGCCGCCGTGATCTATCTGGGCCTGAACTTCATCGTCGTGCGCCTGCTCGGCGCGCTCGAATGGCGGCTTTCCGGGCACCTGCGTGCGCCGAAGCCCACCGGTGCGCCCGCCGCGGCGACGCGCAATCCTCAACGCGTCGCGCCCTGAGCGTCCCCGTCCTTTCCAGGAGAATCCGATGAACACCGCTGCTCCCGTTGCGCTGTCGGTCAAGAACATCCACAAGTCGTTCGGCGACCATCATGTGCTGAAGGGCATTTCGCTCGACGCGCATGAGGGCGACGTCATCTCGATCCTCGGCGCGAGCGGCTCGGGCAAGAGCACGTTCCTGCGCTGCCTGAACCTGCTCGAGACACCCGACGACGGCTCCGTCGCGCTCGCCGGGGAAACGCTCGCGATGAAGCGCGCGCGCGACGGCAAGCTGCATCCGAGCGACCGGCGCCAGGTCGACCGGATCCGCTCCCAGCTCGGCATGGTCTTTCAGAACTTCAACCTGTGGTCCCACATGACGGTGCTCGACAACCTCGTCGAGGGGCCGCTGCGCGTGCAAAAGCGCAGCCGCGCCGAAGCGGTCGAGGAGGCCGAGGCGCTGCTGGCGCGCGTCGGTCTCGCCGACAAGCGCGGCTACTATCCGGCGCACCTGTCGGGCGGCCAGCAGCAGCGCGTCGCGATCGCCCGCGCGCTCGCGATGCATCCGAAAGTGATGCTGTTCGACGAACCGACGTCGGCGCTCGATCCGGAGCTGGTCGGCGAAGTGCTGCGCGTGATGCGCTCGCTGGCGGAAGAGGGGCGCACGATGCTGGTCGTCACGCATGAAATGGGCTTCGCGCGGCACGTGTCGAATCGCGTGCTGTTCCTGCATCAGGGCGAGGTCGACTCGGACGGGCCGCCCGACGCGCTGTTCGGCGGCCAGTGCTCGGAGCGCTTCCGGCAATTCGTGTCGAGCCACCACGACCGCACCACCAACTGAGGCTGCCATGACCGTATTCCGTGCGGCCCGGCCGCTCGACTGGCGACAGGTTGCGGCGGTGGCGGCCGGCGAGCCGCTGGCGCTGGCCGACGAGGCACGCGCGCGTGTCGTTGCCGCGCGCGAACTCGTCGACGAGATCGTCGCGCGCGGGATTCGCGCTTACGGCGTCAATACCGGCGTGGGCGCGCTGTGCGACGTGATCGTGTCGCCGGCACAGCAGAGCACGCTGTCGCGCAACATCCTGATGAGTCACGCGGTCGGCGTCGGCATGCCGCTCGGCGCGGCCGAAACGCGCGCGATCGTCGCGGCCGCGATCAACAATTTCGCGCACGGGCATTCGGGCGTCCATGCCGACGTCGTCGACCAGCTCGTCGCGCTGCTCGAGCACGATTGCCTGCCGGAGGTGCCGGCGCACGGCTCGGTCGGCTATCTGACCCACATGGCGCACGTCGCGCTCGTCTGCATCGGGCACGGCCATGCGCGCCATCGCGGCGAACGCATCGGCGGCGCCGAGGCGCTGCGCCGCATCGGCCGCGAACCGCTCGTGCTCGGTGCGAAGGAAGGGTTGAGCCTGGTCAACGGCACGCCGTGCGTCACGGGGCTCGCCGCGCTCGCGCTGGCCCGCGCGGAACGGCTGCTCGATTGGGCCGACTGGATCGCGGCGGCGAGCTTCGAGAATCTCGGCGGGCAGCTCGCCGCGTTCGACCCGGCCTCGCTCGCGTTGCGGATCTCGCCCGGCATCGGGCACGTCGGCGCGCGCTTGCGGACGATGCTGGCCGACAGCCCGATGCTCGCCGCGGCGAGCGGGCGGCATACGCAGGATCCGTTGAGCCTGCGCACGATTCCGCACGTGCACGGCGCGGCGCGCGACGTGTTCGCGGTCACGGCGGACGTCGTCGATCGCGAGCTCGCGTCCGTCACCGACAATCCGATCGTCGCCGGTACGCGCGATGCGCCGGCCGTTCATTCGCAGGCGCATGCGGTCGGCGCGGGCATCGCACTGGCGATGGACAGCCTCGCGGCCGCGATGGCGCAGGTGGCGGCCATCGCCGAGCGGCGGCTGGACCGTCTCGTCAATCCGCTCGTGAGCGGCCTGCCGGCGTTTCTCGCGGCGCCGGGCGGCACGTGTTCGGGCTTCATGATCGCGCAGTACACGGCGGTCGCGCTGGTCGCGCAGAATCAGCGGCTCGCGGCGCCGGCGAGCCTCGATGGCGGCATTACGTCGGGGCTGCAGGAAGATCACCTGTGTCATGCGACGCCGGCCGCGCTGAAGGCGCTCGACATCATCGAGAACGCGACGCGCGTGCTCGCGATCGAGCTGCTCGCCGCCGCGCAGGCATACGACTTGCAAGCGAACGAAACCGGGCGGGCCGCGTCGACCGACGCGCTGTGGCGGCACGTGCGCGAACGCGTACCGGCGTATCGCGACGACCGGCCGCTCGCGGACGACATCGCGATCGCGGCCGGCATCGTCGCGGGGGCGCCGCCGCCGTTGCAGTGACGACCGGCGACGACGGGCGGATCATCATTATTCATTCGGTCGAGGGTGCATGAACGAGACGGAGCGACAACTTTCCGCACGACCGGCGAGGGCATCGGGCGAGGCCGTGCCGGCGCGCGCACTGCCGGCCTATCAACAGATCAAGCGCTACGTCGTCGAGCGGATCGCGAAGGGCGACTGGAAACCCGGCGGCGCGATCCCGACCGAGGCCGAGCTGGTCAAGGAATTCGGCGTGGCCCGGATGACGGTGTCGCGCGCGCTGCGCGAACTGACGAACGAACGCGTGCTGACCCGCATCCAGGGTGCCGGCACGTTCGTCGAGCGCCGGCATTACGAATCGACGGTCCTGGAGATCCGCAACATCGCGGACGAGATTGCGGAACGCGGGCATCGGCACAGCGCGCGCGTCGTGCTGATCGAGCGCAGCGTCGACCCGGATGCGATCGATGCGCTCGGGCTTCGCTCGGGGCCGGTGTTTCATTCGCGCATCGTGCATTTCGAGGAAGACGAGCCGATCCAGTTCGAGGATCGCTACGTCAATCCGGCGTTGTTTCCCGACTACCTGGAGCAGGATTTCACGATCGAGACGCCGAACCACTACATGGTGCGGCTCGCGCCGATCCAGCGCGCCGAGTTCCGGATCTATGCGGAGAAGCCCAATGCGCAGGTGCGCCGGCATCTCGTGATGGAAATCGGCGAGCCGTGCCTGGTGTTGAAGCGCCGCACCTGGGTCGGCGAGCACGTCGCGACGTCGGTGAGGCTGTGGCATCCGGCGTCGCGGTTTCACCTGGCGGGGAAAATGTAGGGACGCGGCGAGCGGCGCGGATCGAGCCGAGGCAATCGGCATGGATGTCCTGCGCGTCGGCGAATGATGCGGCCGCTGACTCGACCCGGCGAGTGACAATCGCGAAGAACGCGTCGTGCGGGCACCGGGCGCGCCCGTCGAACCGTTCGTACCTTCGCTCGTCGGCATGCGTACGCGCATTCACCGACCTGAATACCGGCAGAGAGTGGCGCATAATGTTTCGAGGTCGACCCTTGGCTGGAAGAGGGTTTTATGCGCTGCACAATTTGCGGATCGGAGAATCCTCCCGGTGCGGGGTTCTGCCAGGAATGTGGCGCCGTGCTGTCCCGCACCTGCCCGCAGTGCGGGCATGACGCAGGGCCGGCAGCCCGCTTCTGCAGCCATTGCGGTGCGCCGCTGGCGACACCTGCCGCCGCGGCGCCATCGTCCCGACCGCCGGCTCAAGCGCCGTCGCCCACCCCGATTCATTACACGCCCGATCATCTGGCCGAGCGCATCCGTGCCGAACACGCGGCGATGGAAGCGCGCGGCGAGCCCGCCGGCGAGCGCAAGACCGTTACCGCGCTGTTTGCCGACATGGCCGGGTCGACCGCGCTGATCCACGATCTCGATCCCGAAGTGGCGCATCGCCTGATCGTGCCGGTGGTCGAGCTGATGATGGAGGCGGTCCACTACTACGAAGGGTACGTCGCCAAATCGCTCGGCGACGGCATCCTCGCGCTGTTCGGCGCGCCGATCGCCCACGAGGACCATGCGCAGCGCGCGCTCTTCGCCGCATTGCGCATGCAGCAGGCGATGCGCCAGCACGGCGACCGGATTCGGCTGCAGGAGGGCATTCCTCTGCAGATTCGCGTCGGCGTGCATACCGGCGAGGTCGTCGTCCGTTCGATCCGCACCGACGACTTGCACACCGAATACGACCCGCTCGGGCATACGATCCACATCGCGTCGCGGATCGAGGGCATCGCCGCGCCCACGTCGATTCTCGTCAGCGAATCCACCCACAAGCTGGCCGAAGGCTATTTCGAGTTCAAGGCGCTCGGGGCCACGCAACTCAAGGGCATTCCCGCGCCGCTATGCGTCTACGAAGTGCTGGGGCTCGGTGCGTTGCGCACGCGCCTGCAGCTGGCGGCGCACCGTGGTCTCGCGCGGTTCGTCGGGCGCGAAACGGAACTGGAACACCTGAACCGGGCCCTGGAGACCATGCGGGCCGGGCACGGGCGCGTGGTCGGCGTGGTGGGCGAGGCCGGCGTCGGCAAGTCTCGCCTGTTCCACGAGTTCAAGGAGCGTTCACGGCGCGGCGCGCTGGTGCTGGAGACGTTTTCGGTATCGCACGGCAAGGCGTTTTCCAATTTGCCGCTGATCGAACTCCTGAAGAACTATTTCCAGATCACGCCGCAGGACGACGAGCGGCGCTGCCGGGAAAAGGTCATCGGCAAGGCGCTCGCGCTGGAGCGCGGTTTCGAGGACCTCGTGCCGTACGTCCTCTATCTGCTCGGCATCGGCGAGGGCGGCTCGGTGCTGGTCGAGATGGACCCGCAGATCCGGCGCGAGCGCACCTTCGACGCGATCAGGCAGCTGCTCGTGCGCGAGAGCCAGAATCAGCCGGTTCATTTGCTGTTCGAGGATCTGCAATGGCTGGATCGTGAAACGGAAGCATTCCTGAGTTATCTGATCGACCATGTGCCGGAGGCACGCATCCTGCTGTTGGTGAACTACCGGCCCGAGTATCGGCCGGCGTGGGCCGGCGCGGTTCATTGCAGCAGGATCCGGCTCGAGCCGCTCGGCCCGTCCGATGCGCAGGGGCTGCTCACGGCGCTGCTCGGCGAGGATCGCACGCTCGTGCCGCTGAAGCAGCTCATTCTGGAGAAGACGGAGGGCAATCCGTTCTTCATGGAGGAAGTGGTGCAGACGCTCGTCGAAGAGAAGTCGCTGCTCGGCGAGGCCGGGCGTTATCGCATCGTGGAGACGCCGGCGACGCTGCATATCCCAACCACCGTGCAGGGCGTGCTGGCTGCCCGGATCGATCGGCTTCCCGTCGAGGAAAAGGAACTGCTGCAGGCGCTTGCCGTGATCGGCCACGAGTTTCCGTTCAGCCTGATCCGGCGCATCTGCGGCGAGGTGGCGGTGCGGGACGACGAACTGCGTCGCCTGCTCGCGCATCTGGAAGCCGCGGAGTTCATCTACGAACGGCCCGCCTTTCCCGAGGTCAATTATTCGTTCAAGCACGCGCTGACCCAGGAAGTGGCCGGGCGCTCGTTGCTCACGGAGCGGCGCACCGCGCTGCACGAGCGCACCGCGCAGGCGATCGAGGTGCTGTTCCCGACGCGCATCGCCGATTACTGCAGCGAACTCGCGCATCACTACGGTCAGAGCGGCAACATTCCGAAGGCGGTCGAATACCTGCATCGTGCGGCCCAGCAGGCGCTGCGCCATGCGGCTCATCACGATGCGATGAATCACCTCGGCGCGGCGCTTGCGTTGCTGAAGGGCTTGCCGGACACACCGATGCGCGCGCATTGGGAACTGACGCTGCTGCTGTCCCTCGGGCCGGTCCTGATGGATGTGCGCGGGTATGGCGCGACGGAGGTGGGCGCCACCTATACGCGCGCGCTCGAGTTGTGCGAGCGCACGGGCGAGGTATCGCAACGCTTCGCGACGCAGCTGGGATTGCGGATGCACCACGTGGTGCGCGGCGAGTATGCGCTCGCGACCGACCTGGGCCGGCAGATGCTCGGTACGGCCCGCGATGCGAACGACCCCGGCTTTCTCATCGAGGCCCATAGCGCGCTGGGTTCGTGTTTCTTCCTGCAGGGCGATTTCACGGCCGCCCGCACCCACCTGGAACAGGCGATCGCGATCTACGATCCGGAGCAGCATCAGGCCCACGTGTTCGCGCACGGGGTCGATCCGGGCATCCGCGCGCTCAGTTTCCTGGTGTTGACCCTGTGGATCCAGGGGTATCCCGACCAGGCGCTCAGGCGCAGCGTCGAAGCACTGGCGCTCGCACGGCACCTTTCCTATGGGCCGTCCCTGGCGTTCAGCCTGACCTACACGGCACACCTGCATCAGCTGCGGCGCGAGCCGACGCTTGCCGCCGAGCGCGCGGAAGCGGTCATTGCCGTATCGACCGAGCACGGCTTGCCGTACTGGCTCGCATGGGGGACGCTCCTGCGGGGCTGGGCGATGAGCGCGCAAGGCAACATCCGGGACGGCATCGCGCAGATGCGGCTGGGCCTCGATGCGCAGCGGGCCGCCGGCGGCGAAGACCAGCGGCCCTATTCCCTCGCGCTGCTCGCCGACAGTTACTGGCGCGCGGGCGACCGGCGGGCAGCGCTGGACCTGCTGGAAGAGGCGACGACGCTCGTCGAGCAAACCGGTGAGCACTGCTTCGAGGCCGAGCTGTACCGGCTCACGGGCGTCTATCTGGCCGGCGGGGCGAGCGAGCAGGGGGCCGTCGCGGCGAGCGAAGAGGGGGCCGTCGCGGCGTGCGACGAAGGGGCGGTCGCGGCGCGCGACGACAAGGCCGCCGGCTGCTTTCACCGGGCGATCGAGCGCGCGCGCCGCCAGGGTGCCCGAGCGCTGGAATTGCGGGCGGCGTCGGACCTTGCGCGGCTGTTGCAGCGGCAGGGGAAAACCGTGGAGGCGAGGCGAGCGCTGTCCGAGGTGCTCGCCTGCTTCACGGAAGGTTTCGATACAAGCGACCTGCGCGACGCGAAAGCGCTGCTGGATGCATTGGACGCGCGCGCAGGATGAATGGAACAACGGCGCACGGCGACGGATCGCGTGACGACGTGCGCTCGATGACCTGCCGCTGCTCCGCCTGCGCGGAGCGCCGAGGAGACGGGCATGGCAACCACGCACGCAAGACGCGGCAACGATGGCCCGCGCAAACCGATTGCGCTCGCGTTGCAGGGCGGCGGAATGCACGGCGCCTTCACCTGGGGCGTGCTCGACCGCATGCTCGAAGACGGCCGGCTCGACATCGAAGGCGTCAGTGCAACCAGCGCCGGCGCGATGAACGCCGCGGTACTCGCATACGGGCTGCACAAGGGCGGCGAAGACGGCGCGCGTCAGGCACTCCACGACTTCTGGCACGCGGTCGCGCAATCGGCGGAGCGCTACAACCCGCTGCGCTGGATGCCCTGGCTGAAGGGCACCCACAGCTTCGGGCTCGATCATTCGCCGCTGTATGCGTTCGCCGACATGATGCTGCGGGTCTTTTCACCCTATCAGTTCAATCCGAACAACCTGAATCCGCTGCGCGAGGTGCTCGAAAGCCAGGTCGATTTCGACGCGCTGCGCAAGCACTGTCCGATCCGGCTGTACGTGTGCGCGACCAACGTCGAGACGGGGAAGATCCGCCTGTTCACCGGAGCGGACCTCAGTGCCGACGCGGTGCTGGCATCGGCATGCGTGCCGACCCTGTTCCAGGCGGTCTCGATCGACGGCGAGTACTACTGGGATGGCGGGTACATGGGCAATCCGGCCATCTATCCGCTCATCTACAACTGCGCGACGCGCGACGTCGTGATCGTGCACATCAATCCGCTCGTGCGTCGCGGCGTGCCGATCACCGCCGCGGAAATCCTCAACCGGATCAGCGAGATCAGTTTCAATTCGTCGCTGATGCGCGAGATGCGGGCGATCGCGTTCGTCACCGACCTGATCCAGCAAGGCACGATACAACGCGGCGAGATGAAGGAAATGCTGATTCATTCCATTCGCGCCGACGATGCGCTGTCCGCGCTGAGCGTATCGAGCAAGTACAACGCGGATTGGACATTTCTGAGCGAACTGCATGACCACGGGCGACGCGAAGCGGATGCGTGGCTCGCGCATCACTACGGAAACATCGGGCAGCGCTCAAGCATCGACATCCGCAGGGAATTTCTCTGAGCGCATCGCAGTCATGTCGGCATGGGGCGATTCCGCGCGGACGCCCCGGTCCAAGGAGCGAACGTGAACCGGATGCAGGCGCGGTTCGTCGCGTTGTGGTCGTGCAGCGGCGGGACCCATGCCGAGGAGGTCTATCGCAGGCTCGCGCAATGCTACGCGGAGCCGGTGCGCCATTACCATACGCTCGTGCATGTACGGCGATGCCTGCGTCATCTCGACCTGGCGCGCGACGCGATTCCCGCGCCGGACGCCGTCGAACTCGCGCTCTGGTTCCATGACGTGATTTTCGTGCCCGGCGCGAAGGACAACGAGCAGCGTAGCGCGGACTGGTTCCGGCACCAGGCCGGGGGGCGAATCCGCGCCTGCGACCCCGTCTGCGCGATGATCCTCGCGACGACCCACGCGGGCATTGCCGCGCAACCGGATACCCGCTTCACGTGCGACATCGACCTGGCCGCGCTCGGCGCTTCCCGCAGCCGGTTTCGCGAAGACGGCCGGCGTTTGCGGGCAGAGCGTCCCGATCTCGACGACCGGGCCTACGATTTTCATGAGCGGACCATTCTGCGCGGGCTGCTCGTGCGTCCGCGCATCTATCTGACGGAATTCTTCTACGCGCGCTGCGAGAGGCAGGCGCGCAGGAACCTGAGCTGGCGGCTGGGGTTGCCGGTTCCTGCATCGGAATGACGAACCGTTGCGCCGACGCGATGATCGATCGAAGCGGTGCCCGGGCGCCAGGGCAACCTGACCCGACAGGGCCGCCGCGCGTGCGTCGCGCGCCAAGGGAACCGGTGCGCGCCCGCCGGTCGGGACCACGTTGCAGCGAACGGCGGCCCTCGGGCACTCTAGAATTGGCATGTAACGTATTGCAGTGGCCTGGCCCGGACGATTGTCCAGGTGTCGTTTCGATATCGCTTTGCCAGGCGATCTGCTCATTCCAACGGATACCAACATGCGCATCCCGCCGCTCAAGGCAATCATCGCGTTCGAAAGTGTCGCCCGGACCAAAAGCGTCAATCGTGCCGCGGAAGAACTGGGCCTGACCGCGTCCGCCGTGAGTCACCAGCTCAGCAACCTCGAATCGCAGATCGGCCAGCCGCTGTTCCAGCGATCAGGGCGCGGGCTCGTCCTCACGCCGACCGGCGAGCGCTATCTGGCGGACGTCACCGGCTCGCTGGCCGACCTGAGCCGCGCCACCGAGCGCGCGTCGAGCCGCGCCGAGGTCGATATCCTGCGCGTGCATTCGAGCCCGAGCTTCGGGCTGATGTGGCTGTTGCCGCGGCTGTCGTCGTTTCAGGAAGCGAACGGCGATATCCAGCTGAACCTGGCGTGTTCTTACGAAAACGTATCGTTCTCGAACGGCTTCTACGATATCGACGTCCGCCACGGCTACGGCAACTGGGACAACCTCGAGGTGAAGACGATGCGCGGCGAGTTCATCGCGCCGCTCGCGTCGCCGCAATACCTCGAACGGCATCCGGTGAACGCACCGGAAGACCTCCTCGCGCATCGGCTGATCTATTCCGAAACGCCGCTCGTGCAGTGGAAGCAGTGGTTCGGCCGGGCCGGCGTATCGCTCGCGGCCCGCAAGACCTTCGACTTTTCGTTCGACCGGTCGTACATGTCGCTCGAAACCGCCGCGCTCGGCCTCGGCATCGCGCTCGAAAGCCTGATGCTCGCGTCGGTGAAGATTCGCGAAGGCGCGCTGGTGCCCGTGTTCGACGAGACGCATGCGGTGGAAGTCGGTGCGCATCATCTCGTTTACCCGCGGCAGAACGCGGAACTGCCTCGCGTGAAACGCTTCCTTGCGTGGATCGAGCGGGAAGTCGCGGCGCAGCGCCGCGCGAACTGAGCGTCGCGCGTCCGGGCCGCGTGCAATATTGCGTTGCAGCACGCCGTGACGGCCCGCGCGGCGTCATCTGAAATTTTCTCAACCATGCCTGAGCGTTTCCGCGTTGATGCGGGTGTCCGGCGAGCCGACACTCTGCACACACATCAACACAGGAGACGAACGATGTTGCTCGACAACAGGACCATCATCGTGACCGGCGCGGCATCGCCGCGCGGTATCGGCAAGGCCACGGCCCGCACGCTGGCCGCCCAGGGCGCGCGCGTGGCGATTCTCGACCTGCGTCGCGAGGACGCCGAAGCGGCCGCCGCCGAGCTCGGGCCCGACCACCTCGGCCTGGCCTGCGACGTGACCGATCGCGACGCGTGCGTGGCCGCGGCCCGCGCGACGCTGGCGCGTTATGGCCGTATCGACGGCCTCGTGAACAACGCCGGCATCACGCAGCCGGTGCGCACGCTGGACATTTCCGGGCGCGACTTCGATGCGATCGTCGACGTGAACCTGCGGGGCACGCTGTACATGTCGCAGGCGGTGCTGCCGGCGATGAAGGAGCAGCGCGGCGGCAGCATCGTGTGCATGTCGTCGGTGTCCGCGCAGCGCGGCGGCGGCATCTTCGGCGGCCCGCACTACAGCGCCGCGAAGGCCGGCGTGCTCGGCCTCGCGAAGGCGATGGCGCGCGAATTCGGCGCCGACCGTATCCGCATCAGTTCGATCACGCCGGGCCTGATCCAGACCGACATCACCGGCGACAAGCTGACGCCCGACATGCGCGAGGAGATCGTCAAGGGCATTCCGCTCGGCCGCCTCGGCGATGCCGCCGATGTCGCCAATGCGTGCCTGTTCCTGCTGAGCGACCTGTCGAGCTACCTGACGGGCATCACGCTGGACGTCAACGGCGGGATGCTGATTCACTGAGAACGGCGCCGCGACACGCGCGGCGCCGACCATCATGCACCCGGGACAACCCGGGGCCATGGCAGGAGACAAAGATGAGAGCAAAGTACCCCGCCTCGCCGGTTCAGGGCGAGCTGCTGCAACGGGACGACGCGCAGACGTTCGAAGCGGCGACCTATGCGAAGGTCGCGCGACGGCTGATCCCGTTCCTGATGTTGTGCTATCTCGGTGCGTATCTCGACCGCGTCAACGTCGGCTTCGCGAAACTGCAGATGCTCAACGACCTGCGTTTCAGCGAGACCGTGTACGGGATGGGCGCAGGCATTTTCTTTCTCGGCTACTTTCTGTTCGAAGTACCGAGCAACCTGATCCTGCATCGCGTCGGCGCGCGCCGCTGGCTCGCGCGCATCATGCTGACGTGGGCCGTGATTTCCGCGAGCTTCGTGTTCGTGAAGTCGCCCGCCGCGTTCTACGTGCTGCGGTTCCTGCTCGGCGTCGCCGAAGCGGGCTTCGCGCCGGGCGTGATCCTGTACCTCACGTACTGGTTCCCGTCGGCACGTCGTGCCAAGGCACTGTCGCTGTTCTTCATGGCGATTCCGCTGGCGGGGATCATCGGCGGCCCGCTGTCGGGCGCGATCATGCATTCGCTGCACGGCGCGATGTCGATGGCGGGCTGGAAGTGGTTGTTCCTGCTCGAAGCGTTGCCTTCGTTCGTGCTGGGCTTTGCGATCCTGCTGTATCTCGATGACGGCATTGCCGGCGCGAAATGGCTGACCGATGCCGAAAAAGCCTTGCTGGCGCGCAACGTGTCGGCCGACGCCGAGCACACGACCGCCCACCTGTCGATTCGTGCGTTCGTCGCCGACCGCCGCCTGTGGTTGATGGCCGCGATCTACTTCTGCGTCGTGCTCGGCCAGTACGGCCTCACGTTCTGGCTGCCCACGATCATTCGCAAGGCCGGCGTCGCCGATCCGCTGTGGGTCGGCCTGTTCACCGCGATTCCGTATGCGTGCGCGATCGTCGCGCTGCCGCTGATCGGCATGAGCGCGGATCGCCGCCGCGAGCGTCGCTTCCATCTCGCGGTGCCGATGCTGATCGCGGCGGCGGGCTTCGCGACGTTGCCGATGCTCGGCAGTGTCGGCGCGTCGATCGTGTGCCTGAGCATTGCGTCCGCCGGCATTCTCGCGTCGTCGTCGCAATTCTGGTCGCTGCCCACGGCGCTGCTCGGCGGGATGTCGGCGGCGGCGGGCATCGCCGCGGTCAACTGCTTTGCGAACCTCGCGGGCTTCTTCTCGCCGGCGATCGTCGGCTGGCTGAACGACCTGACCGGCAAGTCCACCGCCGGACTCCTCTTCATCTCCGTCGCGATTACGTTCGGCGCGCTGCTGGTGTTCCTCGTGCCGCGCTCCGTCAATCGCTGATCACCGCCGATTCGACCTGCATGCCTTCCGATCCAATACTGGAGCCAACGATGGATACCGAAACCATTCATGAAGCGGTCACGCTCGCCGAGCGCGCGTACCGCATCCGCAGAAACGCCGTGCTGATGGGCGAAGTCCAGGGGCAGGGTTATGTCGGCCAGGCGCTCGACATCGCCGACGTGCTGGCCGTCGCGTATTTCGGCGCGATGCGCTATCGCCCCGACGATCCCGAGTGGGAAGGGCGCGACCGCTTCCTGCTGTCGAACGGCCACTATGCGATCGCGCTGTACGCGGCGCTGTTCGAAGCCGGCATCCTGCCGGCCGAGGAACTCGAAACCTACGGCAGCGACGACAGCCGTTTGCCGATGTCCGGGATGGCGAGCTACACGCCCGGCATGGAGATGTCCGGCGGTTCGCTCGGCCAGGGCCTGACGATCGCGGTCGGCCGTTGTCTCGGGCTCAAGCGCAACGGCTCGGACGCGTTCGTCTATACGCTCTTTTCGGACGGCGAGCTCGACGAAGGCGCGATCTGGGAAGGGCTGATGTCGGCCGCGCACTGGAAGCTCGACAACCTGATCGCGATCGTCGACGTGAACAACCAGCAGGCCGATGGCCCGTCGACGCAAGTCATGGCGTTCGAGCCTCTGGTCGACAAGCTCGAAGCATTCGGCTGGTATACGCAGCGAGTCGACGGCAACGATATCGACGCGGTAAAGCGCGCGTTCGACAACGCGCGCCGACATGACAGGCCGCAGCCGCGGATCATCGTCTGCGACACGAAGATGGGGTGCGGCGTGCCGTTCCTCGAAGCACGCGAGAAGAGCCATTTCATCCGCGTCGATGCGCACGAGTGGAAGCTCGCGCTCGACGCACTCGAAGCAGGGAGACACGCATGAGCACCGTCGACAACAAGCCGCGCCTGAAGACTTCCGCGATGATCGCGTCCATCGCGGCCGAGGGGCAGGCGACCCGCGCCGCGCCGTTCGGCCATGCGCTCGCGAAGCTCGCGCGCACGAACGGCAACGTGATCGGCATGACGGCCGATCTCGGCAAGTACACCGACCTGCACATTTTCGCGAAGGAATTTCCCGAGCGTTACTACCAGATGGGCATGGCCGAGCAACTGCTGATGGGCGCCGCCGCCGGCTTCGCGCACGAAGGCGCGCAGCCGTTCGTCACGACCTATGCGGTATTCGCGACGCGCCGCGCGTACGACTTCATCCATCAGGCGATCGCCGAGGACAATCTCGACGTGAAGCTGGTGTGTGCATTGCCGGGCCTCACGACCGGTTACGGGCCGAGCCATCAGGCGGCCGAGGATCTGGCGCTGATGCGCGCGATGCCGAACATGACCGTGATCGATCCGTGCGACGCGCTGGACATCGAGCAGATGGTGCCGGCGATTGCCGCGCACAAGGGGCCGGTATACGCGCGCCTGCTGCGCGGTAACGTGCCGGCCGTGCTCGACGAATACGATTACCGTTTCGAACTCGGCAAGGCGAAGCTGCTGCGCGACGGCAACGACGTGCTGCTGATCTCGTCCGGGATCATGACGATGCGTTCGCTCGAGGTCGCGAAGGCGCTTGAAGCCGACCGCATCGATGCAGCCGTGCTGCACGTCCCGACGATCAAGCCGCTCGATACGGCGACCATCGTTCGGGAGGCGTCGCGCAAGGGGCGCATGGTGATCGTCGCCGAGAACCATACGGTGATCGGCGGACTCGGCGAAGCGGTGGCGACTGCCTTGCTTGCGGCCGGCGTCGCGGCGCCGTTCCGGCAGATCGCGCTGCCGGATGCGTACCTCGCCGCGGGCGCGTTGCCGACGCTGCACGATCGTTACGGGATCTCGGCCGGCGCGATGCGGGCGAATATCAGGACGTGGCTCGGTTGATCGTTTCAAAGCACCGCGGCCCGCTCGGCGGGGGGAGGCATTCCCTCCACAAGCCGGGCGGGCCGGCTTCAGGGTAGCGTACCTTGCGCCCGGCCATGCGCGGCCGGGGGCCGACCCGTCGGCAACGCCGCCGGCACGGCGCCCGGATCGCGCATGCGCGTCACTCGAACGTGACGAACTGGGCAGACGACCACACCTTGCTGTCGTTGCGCTGCCGCCCGAAGAAATAGACGGGGCGGAATCCGAACGACGCATTTTCCGCCGCGACTTCGATGCTGCCTGCGAGATCGACGGGCAGCACTTGGTCCGTCAACCGTTCGACCGCGACGAACAACTCGGTGCCGCCGAGCGCATGCGTGGCCGTTCCTTGCGCGAGCAGGTCCGCGCCGCTGATCTCGAAGCGGAACGTCGGCGCATGCACGAACGGATTGCGCTGCAGCGGATCGCCGACCTTCGCGAAGCTGTCGATCGTGCCTTCGACCACGATCGTCGCGTCGGCAAGATTGCCGATGTCGAGCTCGATGCTGTCCGCATCGCCATAGGTGTCGCTGCGGAACTCGACGTCGGTCGCGCCGGTACGCCATGCCGACTCCTCGACATGCTCGAAGCCGTTCGATCCGAAACGGTGGATCGTGCCGTTGACGACGCGGATCCGGCCGCGCCACGCGGCCCAGCGATAGCGGTCCCGGATGCGGGCGCCGCCCCAGCGCACGCGGATCAGGCGATCCGCGTAGCCGAGTTCCGCATGCAGGTTGCGTTCCCACACCCGTCCTTCGTGATCGTACGCGGCCACGTATTCCCACCCGGACTGGCCGAGCAGCCGGTAGTCGAGCCGCGCCGGCCCGCGATGCGCGAACGCATCGCCTTGCCAGTGATCGCCGCAACGCACGAGCAGCGCACTGTGCTCGCCGGTGGTCGCCCATGTGCGGCGCGCGCGCAGCGCCTCGCCGACGTGCTTGCGATCGAGCACGTCGGCGAGCACCCCCGTCAGCCCGCCGTGCACACCGAACACCTGCACGCCGGGCGCGCCGCCACCCGGCCGGCCGCGATGTTCGTCGCCGCTGGCCGCGACGCCGAGCCGGTAGCCGCGTGCGATCACGTCCTGGTACAGCCAGCCGAAGTGCCCCCACGACGACGCGATCTCGACCAGCCGTTCGAGCTCGGGATGGTGCCAGTCGGGAATGTAGCGGCGGCCGCCCACGTGCGGCATCACCAGATGCTGCGCGGCAGCGTCGGCATACGCATCCCACAGTTCCTCGACGGGCCAGCGGCCGAGCTCGACCGCATGACCTTTCATGTCCTCGTTCCAGACCAGCGTACGGTTGTGTTCGCCGCGCGCGTTGTACGGAAAATCCGGCCGCGCATCGCCGAGGAACACCACGTTATGGTCGCCGCCCGCGGTCGAGCTGCCGCACCATTCCTGCACCGGGTACACGACGAAGCGGCCCGGCTCGTTGAAGCGTTCGACCGCGTCGACGCCGAGCTGCCAGTTCTCGTCGGTGATCTGGAAATCGTTCGCGGTATAGCCGAGCACGTCGATGCCGCCGATGTCGCGTGCGTAGCGTGCGTTGTACTCGGGGCTGTTGGTGCCTACCGTGTCGTGCGCATGCACATGGAGATCCGCATACAGCGCGCGCGATACCGGCAACGACGCGTCGAGCGTTAGCCACGCTTCGGCCGCACGCACGTCCGGCCGCGCGGGCACGTCGGCCACGATGCGCAGCGTGCCGGCGTCGACCGGCAGGTCGTCGACCGCGCAACTCGCGAATCCCGCCTCGGGCAGCGCATGTTCGCGCCGGTAGACGGCTTCGCCTTGCGCGTCATATGCAACGACGCGCGCGGTGCCGCCGACGTCGCGGCACGCATTGCCCCAGCGATCCTGCAGCGACAGCCGGAATGGCGCGCGGGTGCCCGGCCGCACGAAGCGCGGGCCGTTCAGCAGCACGTCGGACGGCGCGCCGGCGCGGATGTCGATCGAGACGTCGCCGGGCACCGCGACGAAACGCGACGTGCCCAACGGATCGACGTAGAGCCGGAACCGGAAGTTGTCCTCGGCGAAGGTCTGCACGCGCGTGCCGGGGCCGCGACGGCGATCACCGAGACGGATCACGATCCGGTCGCCGGCGTTCACGTAGCCGTCGACGACGTCGACGATCACCGCCTTCTGGAACGGCCGCTCGTGCCCCTTCTGGTCGAAGCGCACGTTCAGCGCCTGCACGGTGGCCGGGCTCTGCCCCGGCACGAGCGGCGCCGCATGGTACTCGGCGCTGATGTAGTTCGCCGCGCCCGGGTCGCTCGTCTGGAACAGCGCCCAGTCGGAATAGAACTTGAAGGTGGCCTTCAGCCAGCCGCCGTCGGCGATGCCGGACGAGCCGACCTCGTAGTCGAGCACGATCTCGCTCCACTCGCCGGCTTCGAGGCGCGTGACGTTGCAATGCACGCGCCCGGCGAACGGCAGGCGCTTGTGGCGTTCGTACAGGCCCGCGGGTGCGACGTGCGGGCCCAGGCGGTCGCGCAGCGCGGCGGCGCGGGCTGCGACGGAATCGGGGACGTCCGTGGATTCGTTCATGAGGGATGCAAAATGATGTCGTTGGAACGCGGCGCGCTTCAATGCGCGAACGGCCAGGGCGCGCTCGCGTCCCAGACGGGGATGCCCATGTACGCGTACCACGGCGCGATCACGCAGAGGCCATAGACGATCGCGATCAGCACCGATACCGCGCCGACCTTCGCGTAGTCGGCCGTCGAGAACGCGCCGCTGCTGTACGCGATGACGCCGGCGGTGATCTGCGTGGGCAGCAGATAGGCGAAGCTGTCGGTATCGCTGACGAGCATCGTGAACGCGACCGGATGCAGCCCGAGGCGCGGCGCCAGCGCGAGCGCGATCGGCGCGATCATCGTGACGGCCGCGACGTTGGACAGCATGCCGATGCGGATCACGTGCGTGCCGAGCATCACGATCGCGATCGCGAGCCACCAGCCGTGCCCGCGCGCGGCGACGTAGATGTGATCGGCGGCCCAGTTCGCGAGCCCGGACGCACTGATCGCCGACGACAGCGACAGCGCACCGGCCAGCAGGAACAGCGTGCCCCAGATCGTCCGCTGCTCGACCTCGGCCCAGCCGAAGCGCAGCACGCCGGGTGCGAACAACAGCGCCAGCGCGATCAGCGCGACGATTTCCGACGGCAGGTGATGGAGCGGCTCGGTCGCCCACAGCACGGCGACGGCCGCGAACAGCGCGAGCACGGCCCAGTCGTTGCGGGCGGCGGGCGGTTGCGTACGGCGCATCGCCGCGATCGCGCCGGGGCCGCCGGGAAGCGCGACGGCGCGCGAGCGGAAATGGAACTGCACCCAGCCCTGCGTGATCGCGAACATCCCGAGATACGGCCACTGCAGCTTCAGCCACGTCAGGTAGGAGATCCGGATGCCGAGCTGCTTCTCGAGCAGGCCGGACACGACCATGTTCGGCAGATGCGCGGTGAGGATGCACATGCCGCTGATCATCGCGCCGTACACGAGCGTCTGGATCACGATCGCCTTGCGCGCGGCGCGTTCACGCGGCGATTCGCCGAACAGCCGGACGATGCCGTTCGTGACCGGCAGCAGCGTGGCGGCACGCGCGTTCGCGGCCGGCACGACGAGCGCCATCACGCAGTTCACGGCGAACATCGCCCAGATCACGCCGTTGGCCGTGCGCACCTTCAGGCGATCGAGCAGCAGCAGGGCGATGCGCCGGTCGAGCCCGCTCGCCTGCATGATCGCGGAGAACAGGAACGCGGCGAGGCACAGGAACACGACGGGCGCGGCGAAGCCGCTGGCCGCCTTCGGAAACGACGGGCTCGCATGCGACAGCACGAGCAGCATCGGCAGCAGGATGCCGCTCACGCCGACGGGAATCGCCTCGGTGATCCAGACGATCGCGACCCACGCGACGACCGCGAGCGTCGCCCGGCCCTCGGCGGAAAGATGCGCGGGCGCGGGCAACCACCAGGCGATCGCGAAGAATGCCAGCCACGCGGCGGCAAAACCGATCGCGGCACGCCGCTGCGCGCCGCGCGATCGTCCCGCCGCGTGCGGATCGGTGCGTGGCGCCGTGGCTGGTTCGGCCCGTGTCGGCCGGCTGCCCTGCACGCCATCGAGCGGCGGCGTGCCGATTGCGTTTTCAGTCACTGGTATGCTCCCCGGGGCATCGGGACCCCGAATCGCGGCCCCGACCGTCTGTCGAGATGTAATAATACGTATTAATACAAGTTGGGTATTCCAATTGCTTTTCATATCGATATCGGGAAACGCGCATAGCGCGAACCCAGCACGACGAGGAAGGATCGATGACGCTGGTGCGTGACGACACGACATCGCTTTACGAGCAGCTTGCGACGACGCTGCGCGACGAGATCGAGCGCGGTGTGTACGAGCCGACCGGCAAGCTGCCGTCCGAGGCGCAGTTGAGCGAGCGTTTTCAGGTGAGCCGCGTGACCGTCAGGCTAGCGCTCGATCGGCTGAGCGACGCGCGCATCGTCGAGCGCAAGCAGGGCAAAGGGACGTTCGCCGCGAAGCAGCGGCTGCGGCATCGACTCGATGTGCTGCGCGGGCTGCACGATTCGATCGCCGCGCAGGGTGCGCGGGCGCGGATGGAATTGCTGCGCATGGAAGCGTGCGACGTGCCGCCGGGCTTGCGGCACGCATTTGCCGCCGACGTCACGCGCTGCATCTATCTCGAACGCCTGCACTGGGTCGACGACGAACCCGTCGCGCTCGCGCAGACCTGCCTGCTGCCCGACGCCGGCGCCGTCACGTTCGAGCAGGCCGAGCGCATGTCGACCTACGAGGTGCTGGAGAGCCTGCTCGGCTGGCGCATCACGGATGCCGACATGTCGGTCACGGCCATGGCCGCGCCGGACGATATCGCGGCCCGGCTCAACGCCGACAAGCACGCGCCGCTGCTCGTGCTGCGGCGCACGTCGCGCCTCGCGGACGGCCGCACGTGCGAATCCACGGTGTTTCATATCCGTCCGGAACGGTTCGACCTCGTCGTGCGCAGTGGCGTGGAGGCGAAATTCGTCGGCTGAGCCCGCAATGGCGACGGCAGCGCACACGATCTGAAATTCCTGGCACAGCGTCGATCGGTATATCGCGCGATCAGATATCCATCGAAAAAATAACCATTTGGTACACGCTTGCGCGCGCTTTACAGTCTGGCCTCCTGCCGGCTGCGACGCCGGTCGTTTCGACGTTATTTCAGAAATGCGCCACATGAATCGTTTGATGCGTTCCAGGGTCCGCCGTGCCGCGGCCGCGCTGTTCGTACTCGGCCTCGTGCCGGCTTCCCATGCAGCCCAGCCGACGTTGCGCGTCGGCATCGACGCCGAGTCGTATCCGCCATTCTTCTCGAAGGACGCGGCCGGCAAGTGGAAGGGCTGGGAAATCGACCTGCTCGATGCCGCGTGCGGCAAACTGAACGTGCGCTGCGAGCTCACCGACATTGCGTGGGACGGCCTGATTCCGGCGTTGCAGAACCGCAAGATCGACGTGATCTGGTCGTCGATGACGATTACCGGCGAACGGCAGAAGGCGGTCGATTTCAGCCGTGCCTATTACGAGTCGCCGACGGTGTTCGTCGGCGCGAAAAGCGACCGGCGCCGCGTCGATTGCGCGGTGCCCGCGAGCTTCAAGGGCCGCGTGATCGGCGTCGAGGCCGGCACGAACTTCTCGGCGTTCCTCGACTCCCGCTTCAAGCCGGACGCGCAGATCAAGGCCTTCGACAAGTTCGACAACGCGCTCGCGGATCTGGTGTCCGGCCGGGTCGACTACGTGCAGGAAGGCAAGGGGCTGTTTACGGCATTCCTCGCGTCGCGCGACGGCAAGGACTTCGAGATCAAGGCGACCTGCGCGGACAATCCGGTGCTGGGCCTCGGCATCGGCGCGGGCGTGCGCCAGGGCGATGCGCTGCGCGGCAAGCTGTCGACCGCGATCGCGCAACTGCAGCAGGACGGCACGTGGGATGCGATCACCGCCCGCTATCCGAACCTGAAGGGCACGATCGAGAAGGGCCGCTGACCCGATGGCCGCGGACGATTCGCTGCTCGCGTTGCTCGCATTCGGCGACGGCGGCTATGGCCGCGTGTTCGCGGGCGCGTTCGCGCTGACGTTCGGCGTCGCGGCAGCGTCGTTCGGCACCGGCGTGCTGCTCGGCATCGCCGGCGCGCTCGGCAAGCTGTCGCGCCACGCGCCGCTCGCGTGGCTCGCGCGGCTCTACACGACGCTGGTGCGCGCGCTGCCCGAGCTGTTGTGCCTGCTGCTCGCGTTCTATGCGCTCGCGCCTGCCGTCGAGGCCGCGCTGCACCGCGGCGGCCTCGCGCCCGACGGCTTCGCGTTCCCGCCGTTCCTCGTCGCGGCGCTGTCGCTCGGGTTCATCCAGGGTGCGTATCTGACCGACATCTTCCGCGCGGCGCTCGTCAACGTGCCGGCCGGGCAGATCGAAGCCGCGCACGCGTACGGGATGACGCCGTGGCAGACGTTCGCGCGCATCCGGCTTCCGGCCGCCGCGCGGCTCGCGTTGCCGGGCACGGGTAACGTGTGGCTCAACGCGACCAAGGATGCGTCGTTCATCAGCGTGCTCGGCTCGTTCACGGATCTGCTGAAGGCGAGCCAGCTCGCGGCCGGCGCGACGCGCCACTACGTATTCTTCTATCTCGTCACGGCCGCGCTGTTCCTGTTGCTGAGCATCGCGTCGACGGGACTCTTCGCGGCGCTCGAGCGCCACGCGAACCGTGGCACGAGGCGCGCAACCGCATGATCTTCTCGCTGCCATTCCTGCTCGACACGGTGATGCCGAAGCTGCTCGCCGCGGTGCCGACGACGCTCGCGCTGACGCTCGTGTCGGGCGCGGCCAGCGTGCTGCTGGGCGTGCCGCTCGCGCTCGCCGCCGGCGCGCGCCATGCGCCGCTGCGCTGGTCCGCGCGCGGCTGGCTCATGCTGATTCGCGGCACGCCGCTGCTCGTCCAGCTCTATTTGCTTTACTACGGATTCGGGCAGATCGTGCCGCGCGAATGGATGCGCGACAGCTGGGCGTCGCCGCTGCTGCGCGACGCGTTCTGGTACGCGATCGTCGCGTTGAGCGTGAACGAGAGCGCGTATGTCGCGACGATCCTGCGCGGCGCGATCGCCGGCGTGCCGGCCGGCGAGATCGAAGCCGGGCACGCGTACGGCATGACGCGCGTGCAGGTGCTGCGCCGCATCGTCGGCCCGCGCGCGTGGCGGCTCGCGCTGCCCGCGCTCACCGGCGAGGCGATCCTGCTGCTGAAATCGACCGTCCTCGCGTCGACCGTGACGGTGTTCGACGTGATGGGAACGGCCAATACGCTGCGCTTCGAGACGTTGCGCGTGTACGAGCCGCTGGTCGGCGCGGCTGTCGTCTATGTCGTGCTGGTCGCGCTGCTCACCATTCCGGCCGCTCGTCTCGAGAGGCATGTCAATCGCCACCTGACGCGCACTCCCGACGCTCGCGTCCCCGTACGCCGCCGCCGCGCGTCGCCGGACGCGTGGGCGGCCCCCAACTGATTCCTGGTAACGAACCCGACGATGTCCGATCCTCGCCCCTTGCTGTTTTCCCTGTATGAACAAGCCAGCGTCGGCTGCGGCGGCGCGCCGAGCCTGTGGACCCATCCCGCCGACGAACGGCTGCGCGCGAATACGCTCCCGTTCTGGTCGAACCTCGCGCGCACGGCCGAGCAGGCCGATCTCGACATGCTGTTCTTCGCGGACGTGCTCGGCCTGTACGACGTCTATGGCGGGTCGGCCGACGCAGCGGTCCAGTGGGCGGTCGAGGCGCCCGCGAACGATCCGATGATGCTGATTCCGGCGCTCGTCGCGCAGACCGAGCGGCTCGCGTTCGGCGTGACGGCGAGCACGACGTACGAGCACCCGTTCGCGCTAGCGCGCCGCTTCAGCACGCTCGATCACCTGAGCAACGGCCGGATCGGCTGGAACATCGTGACGTCCTACCTGACGAGCGCGGCGCGCAACTTCGGGCTCGACCGGATGATCGGCCACGACGAACGCTACGCGCGCGCGGAGGAGTTCCTCGACGTCGTGTACAAGCTGTGGGAAGGGAGCTGGGCGGACGATGCGGTGGTCGCCGACAAGCAAGCGCCGCGCTATGCGCGCGGCGACCGCGTGCGGCCGATCGCGCACGAAGGCACGCACTACCGCGTGCAGGGGCCGCACGTCTGCGCGCCGTCGCCGCAGCGCTCGCCCGTGCTGATCCAGGCCGGCTGGTCCGGGCGCGGGCGCGAGTTCGCGGCGAAGCACGCGGAGGTGGTGTTCGTCGCGAAGTCGAATCCGCACGAGATTCGTGCGGGCCTCGACGAGATTCGCCGGCTCGCGACGGAGCGCGGCCGCGCGGCGGACGACGTGAAGTCGCTGACCGTGCTGCGGATCGTGACCGCGCGCTCGTCGAGCGACGCGAAGGAGAAATACCACACGCTGCAGCAGCACTATCACCAGCACGCGCAACTCGTCAGCTATGCGGGCGACACCGGCATCGACATCGACCGCTATGCGGACGACGAACCGCTGACGACGCACACGGAAGGGCTCACGTCCTACGTGGTGCGGCCCGACGGCAGCGGCAAGTCGCTCACCGCCGGCGACGTGCGGCGCAAGTTCGCGAGCGTCACGCGCGGCACCGACCTGATCCTCGTCGGCTCGCCCGACGAGGTCGCCGATCAGCTCGCCGAGCATGCGCGCCAGTCGACGACGAGCGGCTACATGCTCAATCCGCTGATCAGTCCGGGCACGCTCGACGATTTCGCCGAGCTGATCGTGCCGGAACTGAAAAAGCGCGGCCTGTACCGCACGACGGCGCCGGCCGGCACCTTCCGCTCGCGGCTGAGCGGCCGCGACCGCCTGCCGGACACCGCGCACGGCGCGTCGTTCCGGCAAGCCGCCATCCGCATCTGACGGACGGTGACGCGCCGGTCGATACGGAACGACTATCAGGGGAGGGGCGTGACGTGAACCACGACGTGCTGTTCCGGCTGCAACCGCGCCGTGCCCGACAGGGGCTTCCGGCATGAATTCGACGGCGAACGAGAATGCCGGTTCGGTGCGCGAAGGCCGAACAAGTCGATCGGCGTCGTCGCCCGTCCTGAGCGTCGCCGGCATCGCGAAGCGTTTCGACGCGACCGTCGCGCTGTCGGCGTTGAACCTGACGATCGACGCGGGCGAAGTGGTCGCGCTGATGGGCGCGAACGGCGCGGGCAAGTCGACCTTCGTCAAGATCCTGAGCGGCGTGCTGCGGCCGGACGGCGGCACGCTGACACTGCGCGGCCGACCGTACCGGCCGGCGTCGCCGCACGCGGCCAAGCGGCTCGGTGTCGCGACCGTGCACCAGTCGGTCGCCGACGCGGTCGTGCCGACGCTGTCGATCGCCGACAACCTGCTGCTCGACCGGCTGTGCGATCGGGCGTCGCCGTGGCGCGCGACGCCGGCCGCGCGGCGTGTCGCGGCGCGACCGCTCGCCGCGCGGGTCGGGCTCGACGTCGACCTGGCCGCACCGCTCGCGTCGCTGTCGCTGGCGGACCAGCAACGCGTGACGCTGGCGCGCGCGCTCGGCGCTCAGCCGTCGCTGCTGATACTCGACGAGCCGACCGCCAGCCTGTCCACACCGGAGGCCGAGCGGCTCTTCGCGCTGCTGGACGCGCTGCGCCGCGATGGCGTGGCAATCCTGCTGGTGTCGCATCGGCTCGGCGATTTGCGGCGCATGGCCGATCGCGTGGCGATCGTCCGCGACGGCCGCATCGTCGCGGATCTGCCCGCGCCCGTCGATCTGGATGCGGCGGTGCAGACGATGATCGGGCGGCCGTTGCCGAACACGCGTGAGCCGGTGCCGGCCCGCGCCGCGCCGCGCGAACCGGACGCGGCATTCAGCATGCGGCGCATCCGGCTGACGCCGGCCAGTACGCCGTTCGACCTCGACGTGCGGCGCGGCGAGATCGTCGCGATCGCGGGGCCGGTGGGCGGCGGCAAGTCGCGCCTCGCCAATACGATCTTCGGCGCCGCGCGCGCGGTGGCCGGCGACATGACGCTCGACGGGCGGCCGTGGCGGCCGCGTTCGCCGGCGGATGCGATTCGCGCCGGCGTCTTCCTGGCCGGCGAGGACCGCTGGCGCACGTCGCTGTTTCCCGACAGCGTGCCGTTCGCATCGATCGCGGGCACGATCGGCTTTCCGTTTCTGGCGCGCTGGTTCGCGCGCGGCCCGGTGGGCAGGGCGCGCGAACGCGCGGCCGCCGCGGCGGCGATCGCGCGGTTCGGCATCCGCTGCACCGGCCCGGACGATCGCGTGGCTCACCTGTCCGGCGGCAACCAGCAGAAAGTCGTGCTCGCACGCTGGCATGCCGAACCGGCGCGGCTGTTGCTGCTCGACGAACCGTTTCAGGGCATCGATGCCGGCGCGCGGGCCGATATCGTCGATATGTTGCGGCGTCATGCGCAGGCGCGCGCGACGATCGTGTTCGTCAGCGATCTCGAGGAAGCTGCCGAGATCGCGGATCGTATCGTGCGGTTCGATCGCGCGACGCTCGATGACCCGCCTCCGACGTCCTCCACCTTGCGTGACTGCTCATGAAAACCGTGACTTCTTCCGCCGGGCACGATGCCGCGCCCGTCGAACGATCGCGCGCCGCGGCGGCCCGCGTCCGCGACGCACTCGAGCGCACGGGCATCCTGCTCGTGCTGATCCTGCTGGTGATCGGGTTTGCGCTCAGGGAGCCTGCGTTCCTGAACGTCGACAATCTGTTCAGCATCCTGCAGTCGGTGTCGATCGTCGCGTTGCTCGGCATCGGCGTGACGATCACGCTCGCGGCCGGCGGTTTCGACCTGTCGGTCGGCAGCGTGGCCGCGACCGCGCAGATGGCCGCCAGCTATGTGCTGGTCGTGTGGCACGGCGGCACGCTGGCGGCGGTGTTCGCCTGCGTGACGCTCGGCGTGGCCGCCGGGTGGTTCAACGGCGTGCTGATTACGCGCCTGCGCGTGCCCGACCAGCTCGCGACGCTCGGCGCCTTGTTCCTGATGGCCGGCCTGCAATTGATTCCGACCGGCGGCCGTTCGCTCGCGACCGGCTCGGTGCTGCCCGACGGCACGG
Organism: Burkholderia sp. Bp9099; assembly: GCF_003857805.1. Lineage (NCBI taxonomy): Bacteria > Pseudomonadati > Pseudomonadota > Betaproteobacteria > Burkholderiales > Burkholderiaceae > Burkholderia > Burkholderia sp. Bp9099. Next base: position 35,330 of record NZ_QTPU01000026.1, on the reverse strand, counting down.
ACGCGACCGGCGTGTTCCCCGACGCCTTTCTCGCGCTCGGCCGGCTGCGCGTGTTCGACGTGGTGCCGCTGCCGGTGCTGCTGCTCGCAGCGGTCACGGCACTGGCCTGTGTCGCGATGGAGGCCACCCGATGGGGCCGCGTGATCTACGCGATCGGCGGCAACGAAACGGCCGCGCGGCTCGCCGGCGCGCCCGCCGCGCGCTACCGGGTCGCCGCGTACGTCGTATCGGGGGCGATCGCGTCGCTGGGCGGCGTATTGATCGCCGCGCGGGTCGGTCGCGGCGACGTGAGCGCGGGCCACTCGCTGCTGCTCGACGCGGTGGCCGCCGCGCTGATCGGTCATGCGGTATGGGGCGCGAAGCGGCCCAACGTGTTCGGTACGGTCGTCGGCGCGGTATTCGTCGGCGTGCTGCTCAACGGGCTGACGATGCTGAACGCGCCGTACTACATGCAGGATTTCATCAAGGGCGCGCTGCTCGTGCTCGCGCTGGCGTTCACGTTCGGCATCGGGCGCCGCACGGATGCGCGAGCGTGATGCGCATGCCGCGATGCGCCGCAGCGGCTCGCTTTGATCGGCCGGCTCACGGAGCCGGAACGGTTTGTCGTCCTAAGTCATATCTATTTCCGAATCGCTCGGTTTGAGTTTGCGTGCGGCGCTGATAGATTGGGCCGATATCGTCCTATCTGGAGACAGGCCCGCCATGCGCTCGTTGCTTCGCCGGAAATCGCGCGTCGATCTGAAGATCGGTGCATGCATGCTGTGGTTCGCGACCGCGCTGGGCGTGCCCGCCGCGCAGGCCGGTCCGCTCAAGGGCGCGCCCGCGCCGTTCGACAAGGGCGGCGTGAAGATCGCGCTGGTCAACTATCTGTCGACCGGCGACTTCTTCCAGGCCTACGAGGCCGGTGCGCAGAAGCAGGCGCGTGCGCTCGGCGTCGATCTGCGCATCTACGAGGGCCGGCAGGATGCGGCCGAGCAGCGCGAGCAGATCCAGCAGGCGATCAGCGTCGGCGTGTCCGCGATCATCGTCAATCACGGCCTGCCGGAATCGCTGAAGGACGTCGTGCAGCGTGCGCTGGACAAAGGCATCAAGGTCGTCGCGTTCGACGTCGACCTCGGCAACCCGAAGGTGCCGCAGATCGAGCAGAACGATCGCGACCTCGCGAACCTGCTGCTCGGGCAGGCCGTCAAGGACAACGGCGACGCGTTCTCGGCCGGGTACGTCTACGTCGCCGGTTTTGCGCCGCTCGACCGGCGCGATGCCGCGTGGCGCGACTTCAAGCGCGCGCACCCGAAGGTGCGGGAGAAGGCGCGCTGGGGCACAGTCGACAATCCGATCGCGCAGTCCGTCGCGAATCAGGCGGCCGCCGCGTATCGCGCGAATCCGGATATCCGTGTCGTCTTTGCGCCTTACGACGAGTTCGCGCGCGGCGCGAAGCTCGCCGCGGACGAAGCGAAGCTGGCGTCGAAGATCCGCATCTACAGTGCCGACATCTCGACGGCCGACATCGAGGCGATCCGCGCGCCGAACAGCGCGTGGGTCGCGACGGCCGCGACCAATCCCGCGGTCGTCGGCGCCGTGTCGGTGCGCGCGGCGGCACTGCTGGTGGCCGGCCAGGACCCGGGCGCGCGCATCGCGGTCAAGCCGACGCTGATCACGCGCGACGATCTCGTGAAAAACGACATTCGCACCGTGGCCGAACTCGGCGCGAAGTTTCCTGCGTTCCGCGCAAGCGACGCGGCGACCGCCGCATGGATTCCGGCGGCCGACTGATGGCCTCGGCACGCGGCGAATCGATCCGTCGCCCGCGTGCAGCCTACCCCTGACTCGACCATGACGACACTCAACGACTATCTCGCACAAAAACGCGATGCGTGGCACGCGAAGCAGCAGGCAGCCCGCAACGATCCCGATTTCAAGGCGACGCCGCTGAAGGCGACCGTGCGCGCGCTCGGTCGCAGCGGCGTGCGCGAGATCCGGATTCGCGACTTCCAGGTGATCAGCGACAGTCCGTCCGACTTCGCGGGCTACAACCTCGGGCCGGCGTCGCCGGAGCTGCAGCTTGGCGTGCTCGGCAGTTGCCTCACGCATATCACGTTGATCCAGGCGGCCGAGCGCGGCCTGAAGATCGATTCGATCGCGGTCGAGGTCACCGGCGACCAGCATCCGCTCGCACAGCAGCCGGGGTTCGAGCATGTCCCGGTATTCCCGCACAACATCCGCTATACGCTCGACATCGTGTCGCCCGAGCCGTCCGAGGCCATCCGCGCGTTGCATCAGGCGGTCGAAGCGGTCTGCCCGATCTTCAACCTGCTGAGGCTGCCGCAGGAGATCGACGGCGAATTGCGGCATACGCAGGGTTGACGCGCGGGAGCGGCGATGCGTCTGCGGGCCATTCCTGCTGTCTGATTTGCCTTCAGCATGAAGCAAGAAATCTGGCCCGATTTTTAACGTCCATTGGGTGTTCGGGGGGGACACCGCAGATCCTGGGTTGGAGGACGGGGCGGCAAGCCTTGCGGGCATTGGCTCACGGGACGGGCACGATCCAAACTTAAACGATTTGTGACCCCTTTCCGCCGCAAAATTTTGCACAATGGCGGCAGCGCGGCATTGCGCCGCGATTCGCCCCGGGCGGGCCGGCTTGCCGGACCTGGCCGGCCGGAACCGCCGTTCGAGACCGAAGACCGCCGCCGCCGTGCCGCCGCCGACCGCCATGGACCACCCCAAACGCATCCTGATCGTCGAAGACGACGCCGACATCGCCGACGTGCTGAGCCTGCACCTGCGCGACGAGCGCTACGAAGTCGTGCACAGCGCGGACGGCACGGAAGGGCTGCGCCTGCTCGAACAGGGCAACTGGGACGCGCTGATCCTCGACCTGATGCTGCCCGGCGTCGACGGCCTGGAAATCTGCCGGCGCGCGCGCGCGATGACGCGCTACACGCCGATCATCATCACCAGCGCGCGTTCGAGCGAGGTGCACCGGATCCTCGGCCTCGAACTCGGCGCCGACGATTACCTGGCGAAGCCGTTCTCGGTGCTCGAACTCGTCGCGCGGGTCAAGGCGCTGCTGCGGCGCGTCGACGCGCTCGCGCGCGATTCGCGGATCGACGCCGGCACGCTCGACGTCGCCGGGCTGTCGATCGACCCGATCGCGCGGGAGGCCGCCGTCGACGGCACGCGCATCGACCTCACGCCGCGCGAGTTCGACCTGCTGTATTTCTTCGCGCGGCATCCGGGCAAGGTGTTTTCGCGGATGGACCTGCTCAATGCCGTGTGGGGCTATCGGCACGAAGGCTACGAACACACGGTGAACACCCACATCAACCGGCTGCGCGCGAAGATCGAGGCCGATCCGGCCGAGCCCGTGCGGATCCTCACCGTGTGGGGGCGCGGCTACAAGCTCGCCGCGCCGGACCAGCGGGACACGTGATGAAGCTGACCCTCACCCAGCGGCTGTCGCTCGTGTTCTCGATCCTGCTGCTCGCGTGCTCGGGTGCGTCGGCGTGGCTGCAGATCCGCGCGAACGACATGCGCGAGAAGGAAGTCGTGCAGGGCCTGTCGCGCGATCTCGCCGCGCACATCGCCGGCAGCACGCCGCTGATGGACGCGAATGGGCTGCGCCCGGACGCCGTGCGCACGCTGTTCGGCCAGTTGATGGGCGTGAACCCGAGCGTCGAGGTGTACCTGCTCGACAACGCGGGGCGCATCAAGGGCGACGACGCGCCGCCCGGCCACGTGAAGCGCGAGCGCGTCGATCTCGCGCCGGTGCAGCGCTTCATCGCGGGCGAGCCGCTGCCGATCCTCGGCGACGATCCGCGCAGCCCCGACGCGCGCAAGGTGTTCAGCGCCGCGCCGCTGCAGCGCGCAGGGCAGCCGCCGTCCGGCTATATCTACGTGGTGCTGCTCGGCGAAGCGCACGACCGGCTGGCCGCGCGCGTCGACGCCGGCAACGTGCTGCGCACGACGCTGTGGTCGATGGCGGTCGTCGCGTTGCTCGGCCTGCTCGCGGGCCTGATCGCGTTCAGCTTCATCACGCGCCCGCTGCGCCGGCTGACCGACGCGATGCGCCGCTTCGACGCGAACGCCGCGCCCGATGCGCAGCCGCCGGTGCCGCGCTCGCCGCCGGGGCGACGCGGCGACGACATCGCGGTGCTCGAATCCGCGTTCGCGCAGATGGCCGACCGGATCGGCGACCAGTGGCGCGCGCTGACGCGCCAGGACCAGCAGCGGCGCGAACTGATCACGAACATCTCGCACGACCTGCGCACGCCGCTGACGTCGCTGCACGGCTATCTGGAGACGCTGTCGCTGAAGTCCGACACGCTCGCCGAACCCGAGCGCCGCCGCTACCTGTCGATCGCGCTCGCGCAGAGTTCGAAGGTCGGCCGGCTCGCGCAGGCGCTGTTCGAGCTCGCGCGGCTCGAGTCGGGCGGCGTGCAGGCCGAGCGCGAGCCGTTCTCGCTCGTCGATCTCGTGCAGGACGTATTCCAGAAGTTCGAACTCGCCGCGCAGTCGCGCGGCATCGCGCTGCATGCGCGGATCCCGCCGCGCGTGCCGGTCGTGTCGGCCGATCTCGGGATGATCGAGCGCGTGCTGACCAACCTGCTCGACAACGCATTGCGGCACACGCCGCAGCACGGCGAGGTCGAGGTCGCGCTGACGCCGCTCGACGATCGCGTGGTGGTGACCGTGTCGGATACCGGCGAAGGGATTCCGCCGGCGCGGCGCGAAGGGCTGTTCCGGCGGCCGCAGCGGCCGATCAGCGGCGGCGCGGCGACGAGCGGCGGGCTCGGGCTGCTGATCGTGCACCGGATGCTGGCGCTCAACGGCAGCGGCATCCGGCTCGTCGATCGGGACGGGCGCGGCGCGGTGTTCGAGTTTGCGCTGGCGGTGGCGAATCCGGCGGCGGGTGACGCGCGCTGAAGCCGACTGAAACCGACTGAAGCCGACCCGCGCCGTTGGTGCGATTTCCGCCCGAATGCATGCGCGGAAATCGCGGCGGGCTGCCCCCGGCTCGTCGGTCGTCCGTGGCTTCGGACGATGGGGCGATCAACGCGTTTCGGTCGGACGATGTCGCGATTTCAGCATCAGGATGTCACGCTGAAAGCGCTCGGTGCCGAGCGCTGCCGTGCGAGTCGCCAGCGTCAAGGCATCCTGAGCAATCGCTCGAATTCCGCCGGTATGGCCTCAAACTTGTTCACGCCGTCTGGCGGCCACGAATCGGGGCTGCAATCGCCGAGATCCACTTGGGATGGCGTCGCGGCGGGGCGGTAGCCGCGCAGGGTCAACGGCAAGTCGGTGCCGTCGCAGCGCAGGCGTGCAAGCAAGACGCCGGTACGCTTGTTCACCACCGCAGCCTCCCAGCATTCATCGGCACAGCCGCGCGACTGGTAGACGAGCTTCTCGCCTGGATGGGTCCACTTCAGTTCGAACGGCCCGGAAGTCTGCGCATGCGCGGATGCGCAGACGAGCAGCCAGGCAACAGACTTGACGCCACCGAGAAGTGCCAGGCAACGGCTATGCAACGGTTTCATGATTCGCCCTGTTCAACGCGCAAGATCGGCACGGCGGCTGGCGAAAGCGCGCCTTCTTTCGGCTGAAAAAAGGAACACGGTCGGTTTGCGCTGCCTCGGTGACGACTTCACCGATCCTGGTCCACGCCACCGGCGGTGCTCGCCGTCACCCGCCACGCTTGCGCCGCACCTCGCTCGGCGTCGTGCCGGTCCAGCGCTTGAACGCGTGGCGGAACCCCACCGCGTCGCTGAAGCCGAGCGTCAGCGCGATGTCCTCGGTGCTGAGCGTGGTGGTGCTCAGGTAATCGATCGCGAGCGCCTTGCGCACACTGGTCAGCAGTTCGCTGTACGACGAGCCTTCGGCGTCGAGCTTGCGGCGCAGCGTGCGCGACGTCATGCACAGGGTATCGGCGATCGCGTCGATGTCCGGAAACTGCCCGGGCGTGCGCGTGAGTTCCTGGTAGACGCGCCGCGTGACGCCGGCCTGGCTGCGCAACTCGTCGAGCAGGCGCGCGCAGTGCGACGACACCTGCGCGGCGGTGATCGGGTTCGCGAGCTGCGGCGCGCGCGCGAGCCACGCGGCCGGGTAGCTCAACGCATGGTGCGGCTGGTCGAACGCGATCGGGCATTCGAGCGCATCGGCGAGCTGCGCCGCGTGCGCCGGCTCCGGCTGCGCGAACTGCGCGCGGGCCGGCACGCACCACGCGCCCATCACGTCCTTGATGATCGTCACGTGCAGCGCGAACTGCATGTCGATCAGGAAGCGGTACAGCGGCAGGTCCGGCCCGGGCAGCGCGGCTTCGTGCGGATCCGGGAACAGCCACGACGCGGTGTCGCCCTGTTCGACCCAGCGGATCGCGAGCATTCCGTTGGCCAGCTGGTGATATTTGACGGCGGAATCGAACACATGCGCGAGCGATTCCGAGCACAGCATCGCGTAGCCGTACATCCCGTAGCTCGACGCATGCAGCCGGCGGCCGACCTGCACGCCGAGATCGGTGCCGTCATAGCGGCCGATCGCGTTGCGCGCGGCGGTCAGGAACTGCAGCGGCGACGTGAGCGTGAACGGGTCGGCGACGGCGTCCGGCGCCAGGCCGGTGCCGTCGAGCACCGCGGCCGGGTCGAGGCCGAGTTCCTGCGCGACGCCGACGAGCACGGCCAGCTTGGCCGGCGAGAAGCGTTTCTCGCGCGACGCGGGGGCGAGCGGCGCGTCCGGCGGCGGGGCGGCGCCGGCGGCCGTCGGGGTCAAGAGCGCACTGCGCGGCATGGCTGGTTCTGCGTCCGATTCGATACCGTTCCGGGTTCGCGATTCTGCGCCGGAACGCGCGGGCGCGCCATAGGGTTGACCCTGATGCGCACGGGCTTGCACGGTCCGGCAACGGCAAGCCGTCGCGCGAGCGCACGCCGCGGCCGGTCGCTCGCCGCGCGTCCACGTGTCCGTTTCGATCATCTTTTCGACCGCCCCGATCATTTTCAAAGCGCTGTTGGCGCGCGATAGTTCCCGGTCAGGCGACGGCCCATGCGCATCCGGTGCGCGGGCCGCCGTGCGAACGGCGCTGCCCGGTGCCGTCCCCCGAGGAGCAGGACAATGACGAAGAGACACTGGATCGGCTCGTACGGCTCGATCCCCACCGAGATCGACCCCGATCGCTTTCCTTCCATAACCGCGCTGCTGGACGACGCGATGCGCCGCTTCGCCGAGCGTCCCGCGTTCCGCGCGCTCGGCCGCACGCTGACCTACGCCGACGTCGACCGCCTGTCGGCCGCGCTCGCCGCGTACCTGCAGCAGGTCGTCGGCGTGCGCAAGGGCGACCGCGTGGCCGTGATGCTGCCGAACGTGCTCGCGTTTCCGGTGGCGACCGTCGCGCTCGCGCGGCTCGGCGCGATCCAGGTCAACGTGAACCCGTTCTATACCGCGCACGAACTCGAGCACCAGCTCAACGACGCGGGCGTCGAAGTGGCCGTGGTGTGCGGCGGCTCGATGGGCACGTTCGCCGACGTGGTCGGCAAGACGCGCATCCGGACCGTGCTGGGCGTGGGCCGCGGCGATCTCGGTGTCGTCGATGCGCCGGCCGGCGCGTGCGACGCGTTGCCGCCGGGCTCGATCCCGCTCGCGGATGCACTGGCCGCCGGCGCATCGCTCGCATTCGAGCCGGTCGCGCTCGGCGGCGCCGATCTGCTGCTGCTGCAATACACGGGCGGCACGACCGGGCTGTCGAAGGGCGCCGCGCTGTCGCACCGCAACCTGGTCGCGAACATCGAGCAGTTCGCGGCGATCGTGTCGGGCGCACGGCAGCCGGGCGAGGAGGTCGTCGTCACGGCGATCCCGCTGTATCACATCTTCGCGCTGACGGTGAACTTCCTGTCCTACTTCGCGATCGGCGCGGAGAACTGGCTCGTCGCGAATCCGCGCGACATGGACGGCTTCATCGACGTGCTGAAGGCCGCGCGGCCGACGGTGTTCGTCGGCGTCAACACGCTGTACGCGGGGCTCGCCGGCCATCCGCGGCTGAAGGAGGTCGACTGGTCGCGGCTGAAGCTGTCGGCCGGCGGCGGCGCGGCGGTGATCGACGTGATCTCCGCGCGCTGGAAGGCCGTGACGGGCAACTTCATCCGCGAAGGGTACGGGCTGTCGGAAACGTCGCCGGTGGTCACCTTCAACCCGCAGTCGATCGACGCGTTCACCGGCACGACCGGCCTGCCGTTGCCGTCGACCGATGTGAAGCTGCTCGACGACCAGGATCGCGAGGTCGCGATCGGCGAAGCGGGCGAGATCTGCGTGCAGGGGCCGCAGGTGATGGGCGGCTACTGGCAGAAGCCGGACGCGAATGCGGCGGCGTTCACCGCGGACGGCTACTTCCGCACCGGCGACATCGGCGTGTTCGACGCGGCCGGCTTCCTGAAGATCGTCGACCGCAAGAAGGACATGATCATCGTGTCGGGCTTCAACGTGTACCCGAACGAGGTGGAAGCGGTTGCCACCGCGCTGCCGGGCGTGGCCGAATGCGCGTGCATCGGCGTGCCGGACGCGCGCACCGGCGAGGCCGTGAAGCTGTTCGTGGTGCTCGCGCCGGACGCGGCCGTGACCGAAGCGGAACTCGTCGCGCATTGCCGCGCGAACCTCGCGGCCTACAAGGTGCCGAAGCTGATCCGCCTGGTCGAGCGGCTGCCGAAGTCGACGGTCGGCAAGATCCTGCGCCGGGAACTCAGCCGCGCCGACTGATGGCGCCGACGCGTCGCGCGCCCGGCGGCGCGCGGGCCGGCGCGCCGAAAGCCGAGAAAGCCGAGAAAGCCGAGAAAGCCCCGAAAGCCCCAAAAGCCCCAAAAGCCCCAAAAGCCCCAAAAGCCCCAAAAGCCCGGCCCGGGCCGCTCAAGTACAATGCGAGCGGTTCGACCGACGGGGACGCGATGACCGGTTCAGACTCACCTTCCGCCCGGCCCGGGCAGGCGCTGCCGTCGCCGAGCGCGACGGTGCCGATTTCGCTCGTCAACGGCTTTCTGGCGAGCGCGGGCGCGCAGCGCGACGTGGTCGAGCGTTACCTGCGCGGGGCCGGCATCCCGCTCGAGCTGCTCGGCGAGCCGCACGCGCGCGTGACGGAAGAGCAGTTCTCGACGCTGTACCGCACGCTCGCGATCGACCTCGACGACGAGATGCCCGGCATCTTCTCGCGCCCGCTGCGCGGCGGCACGCTGAAGTACCTGTGCCTGAGCCTGCTCGATGCGCGCAACCTCGAAACGGCGCTGCACCGTTTCGGCCAGTTCTTCCATATCCTGCTCGACGACTTCTTCGTCGAATCGAAGCGCGATGGCCTCGTCGCGCAGGTGCTGCTGCGGCCGAACCCGGCCGTCGGCCCGATCGGCGCGCTCGGCCAGGAACTGATGCTCAAGCTCGTGCACGGCGTGTGTTCCTGGCTGATCGGGCAGAAGATCCCGCTGCTGCGGATCGAGTTCGCGTGCCCGCGGCCGCGCCATGCGGTCGAGCACCTGTACTTCTTCACCGGCTCCGTGCAGTTCGACTGCGAACGCACGCTGATGCGCTTCAGCGCCGACTACCTCGACGCGCCGATCCGGCAGAGCAAGCGCAACCTGCGCAAGTTCCTCGCGCGCGCGCCCGGCGACTGGATCTTCGAATCGTTCAGCGAACAGCTCGTGTGCCATCGCGTGCGGCAATACCTGTCGGCGGCGCTGCCCGACCTGCCGGTGATCGAGCAGGCGGCCGAGGATCTGCATTGTTCGGTGCGCACGCTGAGCCGCCATCTGGCCTCGGAAGGCACGACGTTCCAGGCGCTCAAGGACGAACTGCGGCGCGACATCGCGATCCAGCGGCTCACCGACACGCTCGACACGATCGCGGCGATCGGCGCCGATATCGGTTTCGACGATCCGAGCGCGTTCCATCGCGCGTTCCGCCACTGGACGGGGAGTACGCCGGGGACTTACCGGCGGCGCGCGTAGCGCGGGTCGTTTAAACCCGGTTTCGATCCCGCTCCCATAACCGGCATCCTTCGCGCGCTCCCATGGACGGCTCCCCGTCGCCAGGCTTCAGCATGCGTGCGGTGTGTCGTTTTGCTTTTCGTATCGGCAATAGCGCATCGCGAAGATTCTCCACATCGCGTCGTTCGAGGTCACGAGCTGGCGGCGTCACATCGCGCGCGACGCATTCGACGGACAGGTCGAGCGAATCGGCCGCGCGCTTCACACGCAAGCACGGCGGCCCGGTCAGCGGCTCGAACTCGCCGATACGCCGGATTGCCTGCCGACCGAAATCGTGTGGATGATTCTCGGCAGCCACGCAAACGCGATCGTGACCAGCGTCACGCCGACGACGAGCATCGGCACCACCATCGGCCACGCGCCCAGTTGATAGCGCGGATCGGTGAAGACCGCTGCCGTCTGTCCCACGCTGAAAGCGAAGAACATCATGATGAAGCCGGACCACGATACCGCGCGGCCCGCCAGATGAGGCAGGCTGCTGACCGCCCCTGCCTGCCCGCAGGGCTGATGGATGCCGTGGCCGAGGCAATACACGCCATGCCCGAGGAGCAGCGGCCAGATGCTTCCGGGAAGCAGCGCACACCCCAATGCCTGAATCACCGCGCCGGTGAGGCTCAACGTTGCGCCTTGTCGCACCGTTCGCAGCATGCTCTGCCGTCGCAGCAACAGGCGGCAGCCATACGTACTCAGCACATAGACGAACGTACCGCTCGCCGGTATCCAGCCATATCGCTGGGGCGACAGGCCGAGATGCCGGATGTAGATCGCGGGCGAGAGCAAGAGAAAGCAGAACATGCCGGTGTACGTCGAGGCGGCCAGCAGCGCCCATACCCTGAACGTGGCATTGCCGAATATCTCGCGCACGTCGCGGATCGAGCCGCCTATCGAGCCCCGGCCCGAAGCGACTCGGGTGAAGCTTTCCTCGAAGCCGTACCAGCACATGACGAGCAGCCCGCACGCATACAGGCTCATCCCCGCGAGCACCCATCGCCATCCGGCCTGCTGCGTGACATACGCGCCGAGAATCGGCGCGAGGAACGCCATCATCCCCATTCCCATGAAACCACGTGCCATCACGTACGGGCCGTCGGCTGCCGAATACCGGTCGCGCACGGTCGCGCGCGCGCATACGAGGATCGCGGCCATCGCAAAGCCCTGCATCGCGCGAGCGGCGACCAGCATCGCCGCGCTCGACGCGAGCGCAGCCGCGAGCGCTGCCAGCGTATAGAGCGCAAGGCCGCTCAGCAGCACGGGGCGGCGGCCGTACCGGTCGGCAAGACTGCCCATCGGCAATTGCCCGATACCGAATATCAATGCGAAAACCGTCAGGCTGACACTGGCGGACCCCAGCGTGGCGGCGATTTCAGGCAGCGCCGGCAGGTAACTGTCGGTCGCCACCGGCTGGGCCGCCAGCAGAAGCGGCAACATGAGCGCGAAGTTCAGGCGGGCAGGGCGCGTGGTGTCCGGCATGACGGTTTTCGGCACGGTATCAGGCATCGGGTGAAGACAGCGGCAACGCAAGTGCGCTCTGCCGGCGAGGGTGCAGCAGCAAGCCGGAACTGCCCGGCGGACGGGGCGCCGGACACGACGCCCCGTCGAGCGCCGGCTAGCTGCCCAGCGATCCCGGCACGTGTTCGTGCACGACGCGATGGCGCGCCATCGCGGCGACGCGCAGCCGGTCGTATTCTGCCTTGTCGACCGGTCGAGCGTTCGCTTGCCCCAGGTCGTTCATATGGACACGATGGGTCTCGCGTGCGCTCGCGGCCGCGAGCGACGCAATCACGGTGATGCCGAACGCGATCCCGCCGACGATCAGCCACACGTGGTGTGCGCCGGGCGGCGCGACCGCCGTGAACAGCGCGGGCAGCATCGCCGTGGCCGCGGTGCCGAGGTTCTGCGCGATCGCCATCGCGGAGACGCGCGTGCGGGTGGGGAAGAGTTCCGGGTAAAAGCACGGAAATACCGCGTTGTAGCCCTGGTACACGACCCCCCACATGAGCATCGACATCGCGAACGCGAGCGGCACGTTGCGGATGCTGATCGCATACAGGTAGGCGAACGCGAGCAGGCCGGCCGCCAGCGCGCCGACGATGATCGGCGGCCGGCGTCCGACCTTGTCGGACAGGTTGCCGACGAACGGAATCACGATCATCGCAACGATATTGCCCATCACCGTGATCCAGAGATAGATGTCTTTCTGGAAGCCGATGCCATACGCGGGCTGGACCGCATAGGCTGCGCCGAAGATCGTGGCGACGACCGGAATCACGTTCATCATCGACATGCAGGCCACGCGCACCATGTCGGGAAAGTGATGCCGGAAAGCGTCGGCGACGGGCGAGCCGGCTTGCGCCTGGTTGCGTACCGCTTCATCGAAGGCCGGCGACTCGTCGACCTGGCGCCGAATGATCAAACCCGCAACGATGACCAGCGCGCTCAGCAGGAACGGAATGCGCCAGCCCCAGCTGTCGAATTGCGCGGACGGCATGTAGTAGGCGAGCGGCAGGAACACGGCGGCGGCCAGCACCTGGCCCGCCTGCACGCCCTGCAGCGTGAAGCTGACGAAGTATCCGCGCCGACCGAACGGCGCGTGTTCCAGGATCATCGAGCTCGCGCCGGTGATCTCGCCGGCCACGGCGAAACCTTGCAGCAGGCGAAGCGTCACCAGCAAGGCCGGCGCGATCAGCCCGGCTTGCTGATAGGTCGGCAGCAGGCCGACGCCGACGGTCGAGATGCCCATCAGGAACATGCAGAACAGCAGGACGGTTTTGCGTCCGCGCGTGTCGCCGAGATGGCCGAGCACGAACGCGCCGATCGGGCGCGACACGTAGCCGACACCGTAAGTGGCCAGCGACGCGATGATGGCGGTCGTGGGGCTGCCGTGCGGAAAGAAGATCTGCGGGAAGATCAGCGCCGATGCCGTGGCGTAGATGAAGAAATCGTAGTATTCGAGCACCGAGCCGATCCAGCCGCTGATGGCGGCTTTTCTCGATTGGTGCCTGCCGCGAGGCTCGTCTCGCAAGGTCGTGGTCATCGTCGTCTCCAGATATTGATATGTGTGCCGGGCAACGCGGGTGATGCGGGGAGTCGTCACTGCCCGATGTGGCGACTCCGGTGTGTGACCTGACCGGGGCCCGTCGATCCGACGCACGGCGAACCAGCGCGGTGCGCCACGCCGTGTACCCGGGAACGGTTGCGCATGGGCGTCGGTCCCGCATCGGCGGCCGATGCGGGAATCGGCCTATGCGTCGCCGAGCGCCGAGACCGCGGCCCGCAGCGCCAGCAGATAGCTCTGGACTCCGAAACCGCAAATCTGCCCGCTGACGATTTCAGCCAGCACGGAGTGATGCCGGAACGGCTCGCGCGCATGAATGTTGGACATGTGCAGTTCGACGATCGGGCACGTGAGGATGGCGAGGGCATCGCGAATGCCGTAGCTGTAATGCGTCCATGCCCCGGCGTTGATCAGCACCGCATCCTGGCGTTCCTCGAAAGCGCGATGAATGCGCTCGCACATCGCGCCTTCGCTGTTCGTCTGGAACGATTCCACCTGTACACCCAGTTCGGTCGCCAGCCCTTGCAGCCGCGCATCGATCTGCGCGAGCGTGATCGTCCCGTACTGTGCCGGGTCGCGCTTGCCGAACATGTTGTGATTGATGCCATGCAGCATCAGGATCTTCTTCATGCGAATCTCCATCGCCTGTTCAATCAAAGGGCACGGCCAGCCGATCGATCACCGAGCTGGTCTCGGGGCGTACGCCGCGCCACCATGCAAATGCTTCGGCTGCCTGCTCGACCAGCATGCCGACGCCGTCCGCAATGCCGTGTACGCCGGCGTTTTTCGCGAGCCGGAGAAACGGCGTCAGACGCTTGCCGTAGGCAAGTTCGTAGGCCGTGCCGGCCGGACTGAACACGCTCGGCGGGACCGGCGGCAGGTCGCCGGTCAGGCTCGCCGACGTCGCATTGACGACCAGGTCGAAACGCCCCATGCGTGCGAGGTCCGCGTAGCCGCCGGCAACGAGCGGACCGCGTCCGGCAACCTGCGCGACCAATGCGCGCGCCTTGTCGACGTCGCGATTCGCGATGACCAGTTCAGCCGGTCCGGCTTCGAGGAACGGCAACAGCGCGCCGCGTGCCGCGCCGCCCGCACCGAGCACCAGGACACGCTTGCCGGCCATCGGCAGCCTGAGGTTCGCCTCGATATCGCGAACCAGGCCGATGCCGTCGAAGTTGTCGGCCAGGATGCGGCCGCCGTCGAACTTGAGCGCGTTGGCCGCGCCCGCGAGCTGCGCCCGCTCGCTGCGTTCGTCCGACATCGCGAACGCGTCGAGCTTGAACGGCGCAGTGACGTTGATGCCCTTGCCGCCGCCGTCGAAAAACGCGCGAACCGTGGCAGCGAAAGCGCCTGCCGGCTCGACGGGCCCCTCGATCGCCGTATAGCTGAGGTCCTGCCGCGTTTCCTGCGCGAAGAGGCCGTGGATCAACGGGGATTTCGTGTGCCCGATCGGATTGCCGATCACCGCGTACTGGTCGGTCATCATTGGCTCGCTTTTGAATAGAGGACGCCGTCGGCCTGCATCGCGTCGATTTCGGCCGCATCGAACCCGAGGGCGCGCGCGACTTCCGCGTTGTGCTGCCCGAGATCGGGCGCGACGTCGCGTATCGTCGTATCGCAATCGGAAAACCGGAACGGCAGGTTGGGCAGGCGCAGCGTCCCGTAGCGCGGATGCTGTTGCTCGACGACCATGCCTCGCGCCTGGATCTGCGGATCGTTCAATACCTCGTCGATGCGCTGCACCTTCGCGCACGGAACGTCGATGCCGTCGAGCAGTTCCAGTACCGACGCGACGGAACGCGCGGCCACCCACGGCTCGACCACCGACAGAATCTCCGCGCGGTGCGCGTTGCGCCCGGTGCTGTCGTGAAACCGCGTGTCGGCGCCGAATTCCGCCGGGCCGCCGTGCGTCGCGATCAGCTCGGCGAAGCGTTTCCACGCGTCGTCGACTTGCGCGGCGATCACGAGATCGCCGTCCGCGGCGCGGAATACGCCATAGAGCGTCGAGGTCGGCATGTCATGCCCGGTCTGCTCGGGCAGCACGCCCTGCAGCGTGTAGCACTGCACCGCGTATTCGTGCATCGATACCAGCGTGTCGTACAGCGCCATGTCGATGTGCTGCCCGCGGCCGCTCTTCACGCGCCCCAGCAGCGCGGCGTTGATGGCCGCGACCGCATGAATGCCGGTATACATGTCGCCGAGCGAGATGCGCAGCAGCGGCGGCCGTTCGCCGGGCGTGCCGACCATCTGCATGATGCCGCTCTTGGCTTCCGCGATCAGCCCGAAGCCTGCGCGATGCGCATCGGGACCGGTGTGCCCGTACGCCGAAATCGAACAGTAGACGAGGCCCGGATTGCGCGCGGACAGTTCGGCATAGCCGAGCCCGAGCTTGTCCAGCGCGCCCGGCCGATAGTTCTCGATGAACACGTCGGCCGAGTCGCACAGCCGCTGCATGAACGCCTTGCCGCGCGCGTCCTTCATGTTGACGCTCACGCCGCGCTTGCCCATGTTGAGCTGCAGGAAGTAGCCGCTTTGCTGGTCGTCGAGCACGGTCGCGTGCTGGCGTCCCGCGTCGCCCGAGCCGGGGCGCTCGACCTTGATGACTTCGGCGCCGAGCGCCGCGAGACAGCGCCCGACATACGGCCCGGCAAGGAAGTGGCTGTAGTCGACGACGCGAATGCCTTCGAGTGGGCGAGCCTGCATCACAGTGCCTCCGGGCGGCGCGGCACCATCAGGCGATGCTCGCCGCGTTGAACGACCTGACCGTCCTGATTGATCAGCTCCGACGGCAGCACGACGATGCCCCAGTCCGGGCGACTCTTGCTCGCCCGCATCGAGCCGACGCGGAACGTCACGTGCAGCACGTCGCCGACCTTGATCGGCAGCAGGAAATCCCAGCTCCAGCCGAGCGACATGCCCGGCAGAAAGCGATAGTCGCTCTGCGTCTTCAGGCCGTCGGCGATGGACAGGCCGAACAGCCCGTGCGCGACGAGGCAGCCGAAATGGCTCGCGTTCGCGTATTCCTCGTCCACGTGGACGGGCGTATGGTCGCCGGTGAGGTCGGCGTACGCGAGAATGCGCTCCTTGGTCACGGTGTAGCTCGGGCTCGTGCACGTGTCGCCCTCGCGGGCGTCGTCCCAGTATTTTTCGACGATCGTCATGGTCATGCCTCCGCGCGCGGGTTGATCGCCAGCGCCTGCGCAACGCAGGAAGCCGGCCTGGCCTGGATCAGTTCGACGGCGAGCCCGTCGGGCAGGCGAAGCCAGTTGCGCCCTTGCGGCATCTCCGTCGCGCCGAAGCGTTGCGCCGCGGCCAGCGCGGCCTCCAGGTCTTCGCACATCACGCCAAGATGCGCGAGCCGGCCTTCCGGGCCATCGTGTTCCGGCGCGTGGATGAACTGCAGGCCGCCGAGCGTCCAGTACTGCCGCGGCGCGTCGAGCGTGCCGTCCACTTCGCGCAGGGTCATGCCGAGCACGTCCTCGAAGAAGCGGATGTGCCAGCGGATGTCCTTGACCCAGATCGCGACGTGTTCGAGATAGGCTTTCGTGGCATTCATGCGGCGGCCTCCTGCCGTTGGCGGTCGGCCATCGCGCGTTCCAGCCCCTTGATGCAGGCGACGAGCGTTGCGTTGACCGGGGTCGGCACGCCGTAGCGTTGCCCCCAGCGCACGACCGAACCGTTGATGAAGTCGATTTCGGTGATCGAGCCCTTCTCCAGGCTTTGCAGCATCGACGTCTTGAAGGACGCGGGCAGCCCCTCCGCGGCGAGCGTCCAGGCCTGCTCGGGATCGGTCATCGACAGCTTGACGCCGGCCGCCTGCGCCGCCGCGATCGCCTCGGCCACGGCCGCGAGCGACGTCGCCTTCAGCAGCGGTTCGTCGTAAAGCTGCCCGTAGGTGAGGCCGGTCAGGCCGGTCAGCGCACCCGTCGCGACGTTCACCAGCAGCTTGTCCCACATCGTGCCGACGATGTTGTCGCTGATCGTCGTGGCGAGGCCGGCGGCATCGAACGCGGCGGCGATCGCCTGCACGCGCGGCGTGATGCGGCCGTCGAGTTCGCCGATATAGGTGTATTTGCCGATCACGCCGGATTCGATGTGGCCCGCGCCGCGCAGCACGCCACCGACGTAGGTCTTGCCCGCGAGGACGCGCTCGCGGCCGACGACGTCGATCAGGATGTCCTCGTGTCCGAGGCCGTTCTGCAGCGACAGCACGGCGGTATCCGGCCCCACCAGCGATTGGGCGCCGCGGATGGCCGCGTCGGTGTGGAACGACTTGACCAGCACCACCACCAGGTCGGCCACGCCGACATCGGCAGCCTGGGTCGTCGCGTGGACGCGTACGTGGCGGGTACCGGCCGCGTCGTCGACGCGCAGGCCGTCACGGCGCATCGCATCGACGTGTGCCGGCGAGCGGTCGATCAGCCAGGTCTCGTGGCCGCCTTGGGTGAGGGTGGCGCCGATCGCGCAGCCCAGTGCGCCGGCGCCCAGAATTGCTATTTTCAATGGCTTCTCCTTTGTCGACCAGAGTTGGCGCTTTGGCGCCTTACTCTGGTCCCATGCAAAACTGACGTATGGCATCACGATAGGAGTCGCCGCTCATGCCGACAATGCAATGGATACAATGTCGTCATTGCCATGGACAATAACGCCACGATGCCTGCCGACCTGCCCGACCTGAAGCTGCTTCAGCTTTTCGATCTCCTGTACGACGTGCGCAGCGTCACGCGCGTCGCCGAGCAACTGGGCCAGAGCCAGCCGACCGTCAGCATCTGGCTCGGGCACTTGAGGGAACACCTGCACGATCCGCTCTTCATCCGGACGCCCGGCGGCATGGCGCCGACGCCGCAAGCCGACGCGCTGATCGGGCCATGCCGGGAAATTCTCGAATCCCTGCGGCGCTTCACCGCTTGGGAGATCGCGTTCGATCCGGCGACGGCCCAGCGACGCTTTCGCATCTGCATGACCGACGCGAGCCACATCACGCTGCTTCCGAGGCTGCTGGCCCATGTCCGGGCGCAGGCGCCCGGCGTCCGGCTGGAAGCCGCGCGGATCGACGGCAATACGGAACGCGCGCTCGAATCCGGCGAAGCCGATCTCGTGATCGGCTATGTACCGTGGCTGGGTGGCGGCATTTATCAGCAGAAGCTGTACGACCAGGACTGGGTATGCCTGGCCAACCGGCATCATCCGCGGATTCGCGGCCGCCTCGGGGCGAAGCAGTATCGTTCCGAAGGACATGTCGCCATTACCGCGGGAACCGGGGCGCAACTCCTCGAACAGGCGCTGCGGCAGGCGCGCATCGAGCGGGACGTCGTGCTGGAGTTGCCGGGTTTCCTGGGCTTGGGGGCGATCGTCCAGACGACCGACCTGATCACGACGCTACCGCGTCATATCGGCCAGACACTGGCCCAGGCGAGCGATCTGGCGGTTCATGCATGTCCGATCCCGGTCGACGGGTTTGCGGTACGGCAGCATTGGCATGCGCGATATCACCATGAGGCCGGCAACCGCTGGCTGCGCGGCGTCGTGATTCAACTGTTCGGTGCATCGCATTGACTTGCGGGTTCGGCGGTCGTGATGGCCGGCGGACCGGCTGGCGCTCGATTGGATGCGAAACGTCCGGCAAGGAGTGTTTTTCGACGTTTTACGTCGAGGTTCGGCGCGGTTGAGATTTTTTCAGTCGCATCGAGGCGATATGATTTCTCCAGCCCCAACACCGTCGGCCGATCCATGAAGCGCGCCAGCATCGCTGCGACGCGGCCCAGCAAGCACAAGAGAGTCGTATGCCGGACACGCCAATCGTCATCGTCGAACACGCCCGCAGGCGAGCCGCTCAAGTCCGGGCCGGCGACGTCCCCGCCGCCTTGCAGGGTGGTCCCAAATGGGTGTGCAGGATCGTCCCGGATCATGCACCGAGGTCCTGCGAAGGGCACCGATCCGCCGCAGGCACGGCTGAAACGCTCGGCCGACTGAAGCCCGCGAACGTCGCGTTGACGGACCCTGTCCCGAGCGCCGGCGGCTGGCTGGCGCGCTCGTCGACCGACGGAGCCGGCCGGTGTCGCGCGTATGCGCATCTCGGTGCGAACCGGATCCTCGAGATGGTCGGCATGCCGGGCGTCGGCCCGTGGCTCGACGAGCACGACACCTGGTGGCCCGGCGCGTACGAGTTGCCGCTGCTCGAACAGTTGTCCGCGAACGAGTCGCCTCTGCGCGACCTGCTGGGTGCGACTGCACCCGCCCATCTGCTGATGAGCCTGACCGAAGTCGACGGCACCGCGCTCGTGACCGAATCGGACGATGGCATCGAGCGTCCGTTCCGAATTCCCGCGGGTGTGGATACGATCCACTTCGCGCCCGTATGTATCTGCGGGCCGGCGGCGCAGTGGCGCGAAACGCTCGTCACCGCGTTCGACCGTGTCCGGCATCTGGTCGGGCTCAGATCGGCCCGCCCTTTCTATCTTTGACGCAAGCACCCGTTCTCCGGCAGACCACGCGATGACCGACGCACTCGACTCCTTCGACCGCAAGATCCTGAATATCGTCCAGCGCGATTGCAGCGCGACCGCGGACGCCATCGCCGAACGGATCGGCCTGTCCACGTCGGCCGTGCAAAAGCGGCTGAAGCGCATGCGCACCGAGAAGATCATTTCGGCGGAAATCGCGGTGGTCGATCGTGCGGCGGTCGGCCGGCCGATGACGTTCATCGCGGCAATCGAGATCGAACGCGAAAACTACGAGACGGTCGCCAGGTTCCGCGAGTGGTCGAAGGCGCACGACGAGATCCAGCAGATCTACTACGTGACCGGCTCCGCCGACCTGATCGCGATCATCACCGCACGCGACGTCGAGGCGTACGACCGGCTGTCCGCACGGATCATGCAGAGCAATCCGATGATCCGCCGGATCAACACGAATGTCGTGCTGAGCGCGGTCAAGGTCGGGCTGTTCGTGCCGGTCGACAAGGACGGCGACGACGAACCGCCGGCCGCCTGACGGACTGGTTTCGCGCGGGACGGGCGATCCGTCCGTCCCGCATGACGAATCGCAACGGGTGACGGCTTGAATCGGGCGAAACGCATAATTTGAAAATCGATTCGCATAACTAACCTGTGTCGTGTGGTCAATGAACAGGAGATGATCGAGATGGAACTCAAACTGGCACTGGTCGGTTTCGGCGGAGTCAATCAGGGACTGGTCGAACTGCTCAAGAAGAAGCGCGCGATGCTGGGCGCGGCGGGACTCGACGTATCGGTGACGATGGTCGCCGACCTGCGGCTCGGGATCGCGACGAATCCTCGCGGTATCGCGCTGGACGTCCTCGACGAAACCGCCCGGCGGGGCGTCGATGCCGAAGCGCTGCGTCGCGATCCCGGCACGCTGGTGTCGCCGGACGTCGGCCTCGGTGCGGTGCTGAAGGCCATCGCGTCGGAGCACGTGGACGTCGTCATCGAGGCGACCTTCACCGATCCGACCACCGGCGAGCCCGCGCTGTCGCATTGCCGCACCGCGCTCGAATGCGGCAAGCACGTGATCACGACCAACAAGGGGCCGATCGCGCTCGCGCAGCCGGCACTGGCGCGGATCGCCGCGCAATCGGGTGCGTGCGTGATGTACGAGGGCACGGTGATGAGCGGCACGCCGGTGCTGCGGCAGCTCGCGACCTCGCTGCGCGGCTGCGACATCCGCGGCTTCGCCGGCATCCTGAACGGCACGTCGAACTACGTGCTCGGCGAGGTCGAGGCCGGCGCGAGCTTCGAGGCGGCGATCCGGGATGCGCAGCAGCGCGGCTATGCGGAGGCGAACCCGGCGGCCGACGTCAACGGCTCGGACGTACAGCTGAAGGTCGTCATTCTGGCGAACGCACTGTGGAATGCCGGCCTCGAGCGCGCCGATGTGACGTGCCGCGGCATCGTGGAATTGACCGAGCACGACGTGCGCGCGGCGGCGGCGGAGCGCATGTCCTGGCGGTTGATCGGATCCGCCACTCGCCATCCGGACGGCACCGTTACCGCGAGCGTCGAACCGCGCAAGCTGCCGGCCGGCCATCCGCTGCTGGCCGCGAGCGGCGTGACGAACGCGATCACGTTCGACACCGACGTGCTCGGTGACGTGACGATCAGCGGGCCGGGGGCCGGGCGCGAGGAAACGGCGTTCGCGATCCTCTCCGACCTGATCGAACTGGCGGACCGGATTGGCGCGGCCTCGCACGAGGTGGCCGCATGAGCGCGCGCGATGCGGTGATGAGCGACTGCACGGGAGCCGGCGTGGCCGATGTGCGATCGCCGTATGACGGCTCGATCGTCGGCCAGGTTCGTCTGTCGCGAGCCGATGCGGCGCCGCTCCTCGTCGAGCGCGCGCTCGACGGCGCGCGCGCGGCCGCAAGCATGTCGCGCAGCCAGCGGGCCGACCTCCTGTTTCGCGCAGCCTCGAGCGTGGAGGCACAAGCGGAGACATTCGCACGCACGATCGCGCTCGAGGCCGGCAAGCCGCTGCGGCAGGCCCGCAAGGAAGTCGCGCGCTGCGTGAACACGCTGCGCCTGTCGGGCGAGGAAGCAAAACGCCTCAACGGCGAGACGATCCCGTTCGACGGGTATCCCGGCTCGGAGGATCGCAGCGGCTACTACACGCTGGAGCCGCTGGGCGTGATTCTCGCGATCACGCCCTTCAACGACCCGCTGAACCTCGTCGCACACAAGCTCGGGCCGGCGCTCGCGACCGGCAATGCGGTCATCCTGAAGCCCTCGTTGCTCGCGCCGCTGTCCGCACAGGCGCTCGTCGAGGTCCTGTGGGAAGCCGGTGCGCCGCGCGCCGCGCTGCAGATCGTGCACGGCGGCGCGGATCTCGCGTCCGCGCTGGTGCGCGACCGGCGGATCCGGATGGTGACCTTTACCGGTGGCCCGCAGACCGGCGAGGCCATCACGCGCGATGCGGGACTCAAGAAGATCGCGATGGACCTGGGCGGCAATGCGCCGGTGATCGTCATGGCCGACTGCGACCTGAAGGATGCCGCCGAATCGTGCGTGTCGGGCGCGTTCTGGGCGGCGGGACAGAACTGCATCGGCACGCAGCGGATCTTCGTCGCCGAGGCCGCGTACGAGCCGTTCGTGCGGTATTTCGTCGAACTGACCGGCAGGATGGTCGTCGGCGATCCGCTGGACGATGCGACCGACATGGGGCCGATGATCGGCGAGGAACAGGCGATCCGCATCGAGCAGTGGGTCGACGAAGCCGTGTCGGGCGGTGCGACGGTGCTGACCGGCCATCGGCGACGCGGGGCGCTGTATGAACCGACGGTGCTCGCGGATGTGCCGCACGACGCGCGTGTCTGGACCGACGAGGTATTCGCGCCGGTCGTGACGATCGAGAAATTCACCGACCTGCAGCAGGCGCTCGACGCGGCCAACGCGTCGGAGAGCTGCCTGCACGCAGGCGTGTTCACCAACCGCCTGGAGGTGGCGCTCGGTGCGGCCGAGCGTCTGCAGGCGGGTGGCGTGATGATCAACGACTCGTCCGATTACCGCTTCGACGGCATGCCGTTCGGCGGATTCAAGCATGGGTCGCTGGGCCGCGAAGGCGTTCGGTTCGCGATGACGGACATGACGCAGCCGAAGGTGGTCTGCTTCAGGCGCAACCGGCGGCTGTCGGGCTGATGCGCAAGCGCCGGCGCCTGACTGGCCGGCGCGGCGCGAACCGCAGCGGTGTGAGCAACGTATCGAGGAAGGAGTCGAGGATGCCAGCAGCAATTCCTGCATGCAAACCGGCGGCGGACGCGCTGGTGGTCGAGGATATTCACAAGTCGTTCGGCGGTGTCGAGGTGCTCAAGGGCATCTCGTTGACCGCGAAGAATCACGAGGTCGTGTCGATCCTCGGCAGCAGCGGGTCGGGCAAGAGTACGTTCCTCAGGTGCATCAACCTGCTGGAAATGCCCGACCGCGGCCGGATTTGCGTGAACGGCGAAACGCTCGCGCTGAAACAGGCGGGCCGCGACGGCGCGCTCGTCGCGGCCGACGCGCGGCAGGTGATGCGCGTGCGCCGCAGGCTCGCGATGGTGTTCCAGCAGTTCAATCTGTGGGCGCACATGACCGTGCTGCAGAACGTGATGTTCGTGCCGGTGCGCGTGCTCGGCGTGCCGAAGCGCGACGCCCGCGACAAGGCGATCGCGATGCTCGAACGGGTCGGGCTCGCCGGCAAGTGCGAACACTATCCGAACCAGCTGTCGGGCGGCCAGCAGCAGCGCGTCGCGATTGCGCGTGCGCTCGCGACCGACCCCGACGTGATGCTGTTCGACGAGCCGACGTCGGCGCTCGATCCGGAACTCGTCGGCGAAGTGTTGAAAGTGATGCGCTCGCTGGCCGACGAGGGACGCACGATGCTCGTCGTCACGCACGAGATGGGGTTCGCGCGCGAGGTCGCGAACCGCGTCGTGTTCGTCCACCAGGGACGAATCGAGGAAGACGGCAGTCCTGACGAAGTGTTCGCGAGCCAGAAATCGCCGCGGTTCCAGAAGTTTCTGTCCAGCATCATTTGATGCGGATTCAATGCCAACCGGAGAGGAAACCATGAAAAAGCTGCTTCAGTCGCTGTGCGTGGGCGCGGCATTGCTCGGATCGGTCGCGCAGGCCGAGCAGGTCGTGCGGGTCGGCACGCTCGCCGATTACGCGCCGTTCGAATACAAGGATGCCTCCGGCAAGCTGCAGGGCATGGAGATCGACATCGGCAAGAAGATGTGCGACACGATGAAGGTCAAGTGCCAGTGGGTGACGATGGATTTCGACGCGCTGATTCCGGCACTCAAGGCGAAGCAGATCGATGCGGTGCTCGCGCAAATGTCGAAGACGCCGGAGCGCGAGCAGTCGGTGGACTTCACGCGCATCGTCACGACGGCGCCCGTGCAGCTCGTCGCGAAGCAGGGCTCCGGCATCACGGACAACGCCGCCACGCTGCGCGGCAAGACGATCGGCGTTCAGACGGCCTCGACGCACGAATCCTATCTGCGCCGCCGCCTGCCGGCGAGCAAGTCGGGGATCGACGTGAAGGTCTATCAGACGCTCGACGAGGCCTGGCTCGATCTCGAGGCCGGGCGCGTCGATGCGGTATTCGCCGACAACACGGTCGCGTACGACTGGCTGACGAAGGCCGGCAGGAAGGCAGGCTTCGACTTCGTCGGCAAGCCGATCGCCGATGCGGAGATTTTCGGCGACGGTACGGCGATCGCGGTGCGCAAGGGCGACGCGCCGCTGAAGGCGCTGTTCGACAAGGGCATCGCGCAGGTGCAGGCGGACGGCACGTTCGCCGCGGCCAACAAGCGCTATTTCCCGTTCAGCATCGCGCCGCAATAACCGCGCAGCGGGACCGCGCGGGCGCCGGACGGCGGCCCGCGCGATTCCGGTCTTACACGGAGCGACATTACGATGGATATCCTGGTGAACTACGGCGCGCAGATCGCGGCTGGCGCGCTCGTCACGCTGGAGCTGGCGGTCGCCGCGCTGTGCGTCGGCATGCTGCTCGGCATCGCCGGTGCGTCGGCAAAACTGTCGAGCCTGGGGTGGCTCAGGCATGCGACCTATGCGCTGACCAATTTCCTGCGCGGCATTCCCGAGTTCCTGATCCTGTTGATCTGCTACTTCGGGCTGTCGCATTTTCTCAACGCGCAATTCGATGGCGCCGTTGTCATCAGCCCGTTCTCCGCCGGCGTGATCGCGCTCGCCGTGGTGTTCGGCGCGTACTCGTCGGAGATGTTCCGCGGCGCGTTCAGCGCGGTGCCGGCCGGCCAGATCGAGGCCGCGCGCGCGTACGGGATGACACGCCTGCAGACACTGTGGTACGTGCGGCTGCCGCAGGCGTGGCGCATCTGCCTGCCGAGCCTGAACAACATGTGGCAGAACCTGCTGAAGGACACGTCGCTGGTGTCGATCGTCGGGCTCGAGGACATGTTGCGCAAGGCCAACATCGCCGCGCAGTTCACCAAGCAGCCATTCGTCTTCTACGTGGCGGTCGGAGTCGTCTATTTCGGCTTTCTCGCCGCATCAAACCCCGTGTTCGCGTGGCTCGAGCGCAGCGCGGGCCGCGGTTACGCAGCACGCACCTGAGGAGGGCCATCTGATGAACGACTTTGTTTCCCTCATCGCGCAGTCCGGCCCGGACGTCGCGCGCGGCATCTGGATTACGCTCGAGCTGCTGGTGCTGTCGTGCACCCTGGCGTTCGCGCTCGCGGTGCCGCTGGCGGTCGCGCGCACGTCGGCGTGCCGCTGGCTGTCGACGCCGAGCCGGCTGTTCATGTCGGTGTTTCGCGGCACGCCGCTGCTGGTGCAGATTTTCGTGCTGTATTACGGGCTCGCGCAGTTCTCGCTCGTGCGTGCATCGCCTCTGTGGCTGCTGGTCGGCGGATCGTTCTCGTGTGCGTTGTGCGCGCTGACGCTCAATCTCGCGGCCTACATGGCCGAAGACATCCGCGGCGGGATCGCAGGCGTCCCCGCCGGCGAGAAGGAGGCCGCACTGGCATTCGGGATGAGCCGCTTCATGCTCACCTGGTTCGTGATCGTGCCGCGCGCGATCGGCATCGTCGCGCCGACGCTCGGCAACGAGATCGTGCTGCAGCTGAAATCGACCGCGCTTGCCAGCACGATCACCGTGCTCGACCTGACCGGTGTCGCGCGACGCATCTCCATCGAAACCTATACGACCGACGCACTGATGCTGGCCGGCATCGTCTACGTCGGTATCACGGCGGTGCTTTCGACCGTGCTCAAGCGCGTCGAAGGTCTGCTGAATCGCCATCTGGGCGGCGTGCGTGCCTGACGGGCGCCGCATGAACGCGACACAACGAACGATCCGAGGACGACATGGGATACAAGCTTGAAACGCTGGCGCTCGCCGCGGACCGCGACGTGACCGACGAGAAGTCGGTCGCGCCGGCGATCCACTATTCGGCGGTGTTCAAGGCAGCCGGCAGCGAGGAATTCGCGGAGATGTCGAGCGTGCCGCAGCATCCGCGCAACTACACGCGCTACGGCAATCCGGTTCACGAGCGCGTGAAGGCGGTCATGGCGGAGCTCGAGGGCACCGAGACCGCGCTCGTCACGGCATCCGGCATGGGCGCGATCGCGACCGCGATCCTCAGTGTCGTGAAGGCCGGCGATCACGTCGTCGGCCAGACGCGTCATTACATGAGCACCACCAAGCTGCTCGACGACATGCTGCGCCGGTTCGGCGTCGAGGCGACGTTCGTCGACCAGACCGACGTGGTCGCGTTCGATCGCGCGATCCGGCCGAACACACGGCTGATCGTGCTCGAGTCGCCGGTCAATCCGCTGCTGCTCGTGACCGACATCGCCGCGGTGACCGAGATCGCCAGAGCCCGTGGCATCCTCACGCTCGCGGACAACACGTTCGCGTCGCCGATCAACCAGCAGCCGCACCGGCTCGGTGTCGACATCGTCGTGCACAGCGCGACCAAGTATCTGGGCGGCCATCACGACCTGACGGGCGGCGTGATCTGCACGAGCCGCGTGCTCGCCGAGCAGATCTGGCATACGCACATCACGCTCGGGTCGGTGCTGTCGCCGATGGACGCGTGGCTCTTGCTGCGCGGGCTGCGCACGCTGCCGATGCGCGTCGAGCGGATCAATGCGAACGCCCAGGCGCTCGCCGAATTCCTCGAAGCGCACGCGAAGATCGAGCGCGTGTTCTATCCGGGCCTGCGCAGCCATCCGCAGCATGGGCTCGCGTGCCGGCAGATGCGCGGTTTCGGCGGCGTGGTCGCGTTCGGCGTGCGGGGAAGCTACGGCGAAGCGCAGCGCTTCGTCGAGGCGCTGCGCCTGCCGCTGAATGCAGGCAATCTCGGCGGCGTCGATTCGCTCGCGATCCATACGGCATCCATGTGGGCGGGCACGATGTCGGCGGAGCAAATGCGCGCTGCCGACATCCCGCTCAATTTCATCCGCTATTCGGTCGGCATCGAGCACATCGACGACCTGAAAAGCGATATCGCGCAAGCATTGGCGCAGATCTGAAACGGACCCGCGCGCACGCTCGGTCGACGCCCCACGCGCGTCGCGCCGACCTTTGAATCGATGCGGGCACGAGCTGCGCGGATTGCAACGACGGAGCACGGACTATGCAAGACATCACGGTACTCGACGGCGGCATGGGGCGCGAACTGGCGCGGATGGGGGCGCCGTTCAGGCAGCCGGAATGGTCGGCACTCGCGCTGATGGAAGCGCCGCATTACGTCAGCCTTGCGCACGACGCGTTCATCGCGGCGGGTGCCGACGTGATCACCGCGAACAGCTATGCGGTCGTGCCGTTCCATATCGGCGAAGCGCGGTTCCGTCGCGACGGTGTCGCGCTCGCGGCCCTTGCCGGACAACTCGCGCGGCAAGCGGCGGACCGCGCAGCGCGGCCCGTGCGCGTCGCGGGATCGCTTCCGCCGACCGGCGGTTCCTACCGACCCGACCTGTTCGACGCGGCGCGCGCGGATGCGATCCTGGCGACGCTCGTCGACGGGCTCGATCCCTACGTCGACCTGTGGCTGGCCGAGACGCAGAGCCTGACCGACGAGATCGGCGCGGTCCGGCGTGCGCTCGGTGCGAATCCGAAGCCGCTCTGGGTCTCGTTCACGCTGCGTGACGACGTCGACGTCGACGTCGACGCAGGCACCACGCCGGTACTGCGATCGGGACAGACGCTCGACGAAGCGATCGACGCCGCCGTGTCCGCGCGCGCGACCGCGCTGCTGTTCAACTGCAGCCAGCCGGAGGTGATGGGTGTGGCGATCGAGACGGTGCAGCGCACGCTCGCGAACACCGGAACGTCGCTCGCGATCGGCGCCTATGCGAACGCGTTTCCGCCTCAGCGCGCCGATGCGCGCGCGAACGAGGAACTCGACGGCCTGCGCGGCGACGTCGATCCGCCCGGCTATGCAAGATGGGCGGAGCAGTGGCTTGGCCTGGGTGCGCGGATCGTCGGCGGGTGTTGCGGAATCGGCCCCGGCCACATCGCGGCATTGCGCGACGCGGTCGATGCACGCGGCGCCGCGCACACCGGGTTCGGCCAATGAAGATCGACGGCCTGGACCAGAAGATCATCGACGCATTGTGTGCCGATGCGCGGATACCGCTCGCGGTATTGGCCGACCGGATCGGTCTGTCCAGGCAGGCGGTCCGCAACCGGATCGACCGGCTCGAAGCGCTGAACATCATTGCGGGCTATACGGTGCGGCTCGCATTGCCCGACGATGTCGTGCCGGTGCGTGCCGTGATGCTCGTGTATCGCCGGGACCGGATGCGCGGCGCGGACGTGCTCGCCGCACTCGAGCGGATCGCCGAGGTGCGCGATTGCGCGGTCCTCAGCGGCGAGGTCGATTTGCTGGTGCAGATCGAGGCGGCCACACACGAGCGCATCAGCGACATCTGGGCAACGATCAGCGCGCTGGACGGCGTGCAAAACATGACGACCAGTTTCGTGCTCGACTCCGTCGTCCACAAGCGCTGACCAAACCGGCGCAACGGGAAAAGGGCAGGCGGGGGAGGCTGCGCGTCGTCCGGTTCGGCGTCCGCGACGGCGTATCGAAGCCACGTGGCGCTGGAGCGGCTTGCTGCCGCTCCGCGCGCGTGGCCGTACTCAGGCTTTCAGTGCACCGAAGATTTCATTGAGCATCGACTTCGCATCGCCGAACAACATGCGGTTGTTGTCCTTGTAGAACAGCGGATTGTCGACGCCCGCATAGCCGGACGCCATGCTGCGCTTCATCACGATCGACGTCTTCGCCTTCCACACTTCCAGCACCGGCATGCCGGCGATCGGGCTCGACGGGTCGTCCTGCGCGGCCGGGTTCACGATGTCGTTCGCGCCGATCACCATCGACACGTCGGCCTCGGGGAAGTCGCCGTTGATCTCGTCCATCTCCAGCACGATGTCGTACGGCACCTTCGCTTCGGCCAGCAGCACGTTCATGTGCCCCGGCATGCGGCCCGCGACCGGGTGGATCGCGAAACGCACGTCGACGCCCTTCTCGCGCAGCAGCTTCGTCAGCTCGAACACCGTGTGCTGGGCTTGCGCCACGGCCATCCCGTAGCCGGGCACGATGATCACGCGCTTCGCTTCGCGCAGGAGTTCGGCCGTCTCCGCCGCGCTCACCGCGACCGCTTCGCCGGCCGGCAGCGCGGCGCCGCCGCCGGCTGCCGCCGGTGCGCCCGCGCCGCTGCCGAAGCCGCCCGCGATCACGCTGATGAAGTTGCGGTTCATCGCGCGGCACATGATGTACGACAGGATCGCACCCGACGAGCCCACCAGCGCGCCGATCACGATCAGCAGGTCGTTGCCGAGCATGAAGCCGGTGGCGGCTGCCGCCCACCCCGAGTAGCTGTTGAGCATCGACACCACGACCGGCATGTCCGCGCCGCCGATCGCCATCACCATGTGCACGCCGAACAGCAGCGAGATCACGGTCATCACGACGAGCGGCAGCATGCCGTCCTGGATGCTTTCCGCATGCAGGAACGCGCGGCCGTAGTAGATCACGATCAGGAGCGCGGCCAGGTTCAGCCAGTGCCGTGCCGGCAGCAGCAGCGGCTTGCCGCCGATCTTGCCCGACAGCTTGCCGAACGCGATGATCGAGCCCGCGAAGGTGACGGCACCGATCAGGATGCCGACATAAATTTCCACTTCGTGGATCGCCTTCTCGGCGCCGGTGAACTGCAGCGACGTGTCGATGTAGCTCGCGAAGCCGACGAGGCAGGCCGCGAGACCGACCAGGCTGTGCATCAGCGCGACCAGTTCCGGCATCTGCGTCATCTGCACCTTCTTCGCCGCGTACAGGCCGACCGCGCCGCCGACGACGAGCGCGGCGATCACGTACGGAATGCCCGCGGCCGACACGCGCGGCCCGGCCACGGTGGCCAGCACGGCGATCAGCATGCCGATCATGCCGAGCAGGTTGCCGCGGCGCGCGGTTTCGGGGTTCGCGAGGCCGCCGAGGCTCAGGATGAACAGGATCGCGGCGCCGATATAGGAGACGGTGGTCAGGTTGGAAGTCATTGTTGTCGTCCCCTTATTTGCGGAACATCGCCAGCATGCGGCGCGTGACCGCGAAGCCGCCGAACATGTTGACGGCCGTGAGCGTGAGCGCGCCGACCGCGAGACCGAGGATCAGCCCGGACGGGCGATCGCCGGCGTTGGCCAGCTCACCGAGGGGCGGTGCGACCTGCACGAGCGCGCCGATCGCGATGATCGACGAGATCGCGTTGGTCACGCTCATCAGCGGCGTGTGCAGCGACGGCGTGACGTTCCAGATCACCATGTAGCCGACGAAGCACGCGAGCACGAACACCGTGAAGTGCGACAGGAAGCTCGCCGGCGCGAACTGGCCGACCAGCAGGAACGCCAGCGCGCCGATCGCGAACACGATCGCGAGCGCCTTGGCCGACATCGGCTCGCCGCTGTGGCCGTGGCCCTTGGACTTCGCCGGCGCGGCGGCTGCCGCGGGTGCGGCAGCCGGTGGCTTGGGCGCGACGGCCGCCTGCTTGATCGGCGGCGGCGGCCACGTGACGTTGCCTTCCTTGATGACGGTGAGGCCGCGGATCGCGTCGTCGTCGAAGTCGACGTTGATCGTGCCGTCCTTGGCCTTGCACAGCTCTTCGATCACGCGCAGCAGGTTGGTCGCATAGAGCGTCGACGACTGCCGCGACAGGCGCGACGCGAGATCGGTATAGCCGACGATGGTCACGCCGTGGCGCACCACGGCTTCGCCGGGCACCGTGAGTTCGCAGTTGCCGCCCTGTTCGGCGGCCATGTCGACGATCACGCTGCCGGGCTTCATCGACTGCACCATTTCGGCGGTGATGAGCTTCGGCGCCGGCTTGCCGGGGATCAGCGCGGTCGTGATGATGATGTCGGCGTCCTTGGCCTGCTGCGCATACATCGCGCGCTGCGCCTGCTGGAAGCCTTCGCTCATCACCTTCGCGTAGCCGCCGCCGCCCGAGCCTTCCTCTTCGTAGTCGACCTTGACGAACTCGCCGCCCAGCGACTTGACCTGATCGGCCACCTCGGCGCGCGTGTCGTTCGCGCGCACGATCGCACCGAGGCTCGCGGCCGTGCCGATCGCGGCCAGACCGGCCACCCCGGCGCCGGCGATGAACACCTTCGCCGGCGGGATCTTGCCGGCCGCCGTGACCTGGCCGTTCAGGAAGCGGCCGAACGCATGCGCGGCCTCGATCACCGCGCGATAGCCGCTGATGCCGGCCATCGACGTGAGCGCGTCCATCTTCTGCGCGCGCGACAGCGTGCGCGGCAGCGAGTCGATCGCCAGCACGGTGGCGCGCTTCGCGGCCAGCTGCTGCATCAGCTCGGGGTTCTGCGCGGGCCACACGAAGCCGATCAGCGTGCCGCCTTCGCGCATCAGCGCGACTTCGTCGGCGCTCGGCGGGCGCACCTTGAGCACGATGTCGCTGCCGGACCAGAGCTCGGCCGCCGTGGCGGCGATGCTCGCGCCGGCCGCGCGGTACGTGTCGTCGTCAAAGTTCGCGCCGGCACCGGCGCCGCTTTGGACGGCCACCGAAAACCCCAGCTTGATCAGTTTCTCGACCACCTCGGGAACGGTCGCAACGCGCCGTTCGCCGGTGGCTGTCTCCAGAGGAACCCCAATCTGTAATGTCATAGTGTGAAAGATGGGTGATGGCCATCGCGAAGCGCTCGGGCCGGTGCGTCAAGGTAACAGAATCATGTGCGTATTTAGTGGCTCGCGCGAGGGTTCGCATTAAAAATGGAACGACCGTTCGCTGGGCGCGAATAGAGTATGCCCGATAACAAAGGCGCCATCGAGGACACAAAATCGTCGAACGCGTCTGCTGCCGTGCTGTTGCGTTTTATCCACGCGCGGGCGATATCGCGTCGACCGAATGGAGGTTGACGATGCGGTCGGACCGCTGCTTCCGCCGTGCGGCGCGGCTGCGTGAGCCGACCGCCGCGCTGTGGGCTGCACGGGCCTCCCATGACCGGCGTCCTTCGCCGGTTCCCATGGCCGGCTTCCGGTCGATGGCCTCGCCGCTCGTTGCCCGGTCGGCTCGCCTTCCTTCGGATGATTTCGTCGGCGTACACGGAAGCTGGAGATTCGGGCAGGCGTCGAATCGTTTCGCTTACACGCATGCCGGCATGATCGGGCCGATCGCGAAACGCCTGGGTACCGTTCAACAGCGGTTTGAAGCAATCCGGACCGACCGGTAGGTCAATGACCGGGCGCTCACCGCAGGCGGACCCGTCAGCGCATCGCGACGATCGTCGGATCAATTCAGCAGGCACCATATCGCGAGGAACGGCGTATCGCCGGCGCGCATCGCATGCAGCGCGCCGGGCGGGTTGTGGATGCCGCCACCGATACCGGGATCGAACCATTCGCCGTTCTGCTGCCGGAATTCACCGGCGGTCAACAGCACGTACGCTTCCTCCGGCGCGTGACCATGATCCGGATATCTGACGCCGGGCATCATCAGCGAGAAGCCGAGCTGAATGTCGTCGCGGCTCTCCGCGCCGCCGGGCCCGCAGATCATCGCGTTCGCGTGCCCGTCGATGTAGTTGGGGCTGCCGTCCTTGCCCGACGTGCGACGCGACCATCCGACCACGGGTTCGAGCGACCCGATCAGCCGTGCAACCGTGGCGAACGTCGGGCTGACGTGCGCGACCGACTCGAGCGCCGGGGCGAGCCATGCGCAGGCGGGGTAGCGCTCCGCGAGCCGCGTTCCGTTGTCCGACGGCGTTTGCAGCCGCGCGAATACTTTCGGCGCGAATGCGCGCGCGGCGGGGGGAAGCCGGTCCGACTGGAACAGTTCGCCGGCGATCCGGACGAAATCCGCGATGTGCTTCGGGCGTTCACTCATGCTGGTCTGTGCTCCGGTGCTCGCTGGCTTGATGAGACGAAAGTCTATGCAGAAACGTGCCGGCCCGGGCAGCGAAAAAGGGCGGCCGATTTGGCGCCGGCCGCCATGTGCTCGGCGCGGTTGCCGTCGCACGCGCTCAGGCCGGCGTCCTTCGGCGATGTTCATGATCGTCTCCCGGTTTTCGGCTTCGCCGGCCGTTCGAGCCGCCGCCCGGCCCGTCCGGCCGGCACGCCGATTGCGCATCGTTTATGCTGGAAACGGCACCCGAACCGCCCCGCCCGGACGCCCGTTTCCGCCATCGCCCTGCGCATCGCGTGGCCGGTTTTGTCACCATGTGGGCCGGATATGACAATGGAAAACCGCCGGCGCGGCATTACGATGGGCCACGACGTCGCCTGGCGCTGGCCGGTTTTGCCGCAGCCGCCCGGGCCGCGCGCCTCATTCACCGCCTGATTTGGAACATCGACCATGAGCTATAACGCCCCTGTCAAGGACATGCTGTTCGTGCTGAAGGAACTCGCGGGCATCGACACCGTTGCGCAGTTGCCGGGTTTCGAGGACGCCGGCTATGACACGGCGCAGGCCGTGCTCGACGAATCCGCGAAATTCTGCGACGAGGTGCTGGCGCCGCTGAACGTCGAGGGCGACCGCAACCCGAGCAGCTGGAAGGATGGCGTCGTGACCGCGACGCCGGGTTTCGGCGCCGCATTCCGCCAGTTCGTCGAAGGCGGCTGGCAAGGTCTGCAGCATCCGGCCGAATACGACGGCCAGGGGCTGCCGAAGCTGATCGCGACGCCGTGCATCGAGATGCTGAACGCGGCGAACCTGTCGTTCGCGCTGTGCCCGCTGCTCACCGACGGCGCGATCGAGGCGCTGCTGACGGCCGGCACCGACGAACAGAAGCAGCGCTACGTGCCGAAGCTGATCTCGGGCGAATGGACCGGCACGATGAACCTGACCGAGCCGCAGGCCGGTTCGGACCTGGCGCTGGTGCGCTCGCGCGCCGAGCCGCAGGGCGACGGCACGTACAAGGTGTTCGGCACGAAGATCTTCATCACGTGGGGCGAGCACGACATGGCGGACAACATCGTCCACCTGGTGCTCGCGCGCACGCCGAACGCGCCGGAAGGCGTGAAGGGCATTTCGCTGTTCATCGTGCCGAAGTTCCTGGTGAACGAAGACGGCTCGCTCGGCGCGCGCAACGACGTGCACTGCGTGTCGATCGAGCACAAGCTCGGGATCAAGGCGAGCCCGACCGCGGTGCTGCAGTACGGCGATAACGGTGGCGCGATCGGCTACCTGGTCGGCGAAGAGAATCGCGGCCTCGAATACATGTTCATCATGATGAACGCGGCGCGCTTCGGCGTCGGGATGCAGGGGATCGGCGTGGCCGACCGTGCCTACCGGAAGGCCGCGGAATTCGCGAAGGAGCGCGTGCAGAGCCGCCCGGTCGACGGGTCGGCCAAGCAGTCGGTGACGATCATCCATCACCCGGACGTGCGCCGCATGCTCGGCACGATGCGCGCGCTGACCGAGGGCGCGCGGGCGCTCGCGTATGTCGCGGCCGCGCACAGCGACATTGCCCACCGCCATTCGGACGAGGCGACGCGCACGCGTCATCAGGCAATCTACGAATATCTGGTGCCGGTCGTGAAGGGCTGGAGCACGGAGATGGTGAACGACGTGGCGAGCCTCGGCGTGCAGGTGCACGGCGGGATGGGCTTCATCGAGGAAACCGGCGCCGCGCAGTACTACCGCGACGCGCGGATCCTGGCGATCTACGAAGGCACGACCGCGATCCAGGCGAACGACCTGGTCGGCCGCAAGACGATGCGCGACGGCGGCGCGGTGGCGAAGGCGCTGATCGCGGAGATCGGCGACACCGTCGCGGCGCTCGGCAAGGTCGACGGCGCGGCGGCCGCGTCGATGAAGGCGCAGCTGGAGAAGGGTGCGCGCGCGCTGTCGACGGTGGTGGACTACGTGGTCGCGAACGTGAAGCAGGACCCGAACGCGGTGTTCGCGGGCAGCGTGCCGTACCTGAAGCTGGCGGGCGTCGTGCTGTGCGGATGGCAGATGGCGCGTGCGCTGCTGGCGGCGCACGCGAACCGTGCGAGCGACACGGCGTTCTTCGACGCGAAGATCGCGATCGCACAATGCTATGCGGAACACGTCCTCGTGCAGGCAGGCGGGCTCGAAGCGTCGATCGTCGGCGCGAAGGGCAACGAGAGCGTGCTCGCGTTGACGGAAGACCAGTTCTGACCGTAACGGTCGGGGCGCAGGAGGAGACAGGATTTTGACCACACAGGACTTGCTCGCGCAATACGGCCCGCGCGAATCGATGGAATACGACGTCGTGATCGTCGGCGGCGGCCCGGCCGGGCTGTCGGCCGCGAT